>VGPF01000035.1 GCA_016875535.1 Chloroflexota bacterium | reverse complement strand
CATGGGCGAGGCCTTGGAGAACCCCAAGGCGCTCGAGAATGCCGCTCGTGATCTGGGCGCCATCGCAGGTCAGCACCCGGTCATCACCCGCGCGAAGAAGTCCATCGCGAACTTCAAGGTGCGCCAGGGATCCGGCATCGGCGTTATGGTCACCCTGCGCGGTAGCCGCATGTACGAGTTTCTGGACCGTCTGATCAACGTGACCATCCCCCGTATCCGGGACTTCCGCGGCATGCCGAATCGCGGTTTCGATGGCCGAGGTAACTACACCATCGGCCTGCGCGAGCAGTCCGTCTTCCCGGAGATTGACTTCAATTCCATAGACAAGATTCGTGGCATGCAGATCACCATCGTGACCTCGGCAAGGGACGACCAGGTCGCTAGGCGGCTGCTTGTGCTGATGGGCTGGGCCTTCTCGAAAGAGGGACGGCCAAAGGACGCGGCGGCATAGCCGCAATGCTGGAGGCGTAGCGCATGGCAAAGATATGCAAAATCGAGAAGTGGAAGCGGCAGGCCGTCAAGCCGAAGCATAAGGTGCAGGCTCACAATCGCTGCGCCCTGTGCGGCAGGCCTCGGGCCTATATCCGCCATTTCGGTATCTGCCGTATCTGCTTCCGCACGTTAGCCCTGCGGGGCGAGATCCCCGGGGTTCGCAAGGCCAGCTGGTAGGCAAACCGCCCCGGGAAGGTGAGGCAACAGTGTCAACGACTGATCCGATCGCAGATATGCTGACAAGGATTCGCAACGCGGGCCTGAGCAGGCGCTCATCGGTCACCGTGCCGCATTCCAAGATCAAGGCCTCCATCGCCCAGATCTTGAAGGATGAGGGCTTTGTGCGCGATATCGGCGTTGTCCGCAACGGCGCCCATAAGGCGATCAAGCTCTTTCTTATCTACAAGGACAAGACCCAACCGGCCATCGCGGGCCTTGAGCGTGTGAGCAAGCCCTCCTTGCGGATCTACGCAGGCCGCGGCGAAGTGCCCCGCGTTTACGGAGGCATTGGCACGGCCATCGTCTCCACGTCCAAGGGCGTCATGACCGGCAAACAGGCGTGGAAGGAAAAGATCGGCGGCGAAGTCCTCTGCATCGTCTGGTAGTCCTGAGCCGATATCTGGAGCATATGCTATGTCTCGAATAGGAAAACTTCCGGTGGCCGCCCCCAAGGGCATAGACGTCAAAGTGGACGGCCAGTCAGTCACCATCAAGGGCCCCAAGGGCACGCTGACCAACAGCTTCGATTCAGCGCTGAAGGTTGCGGTTAAGGACGGCGTTATCACCGTGACTCGCAGCAGCGACGAGAAGAACGTCCGCGCCCTCCATGGCCTCACGCGCGCCACCATCAACAACATGGTCATCGGCGTCACCCAGGGCTATCAGAAGACTCTGGAGATCGTCGGCGTCGGTTATCGTGCCGCCCAGGCTGGCAAGGGCATCTCTCTTCAGGTCGGCTTTAGCCGCCCGATTGAGGTGACCGCCCCCGCCGGTGTTGACCTGAAGGTGGAAGGACAGAACCGCATCCACATCACCGGTCCGGACAAGCAGGCCGTCGGCCTGTGGGCCGCCAAGATTCGCCGTATCCGTCCTCCCGATCTCTACAAGGGCAAAGGCATCCGCTATGCCCGCGAAGAGGTCCATCTCAAGCCCGGCAAGGGCGGCAAGAAGGGCGCGTAGAGGTAGCCTATGGCAGAGAAACTCACACAATCGCGAGCGTCACGGCAGGCCCGGCATCGCCGGGTTCGGGCCAAGGTGGTCGGCGTTGCCGGACGCCCCCGACTCTCCGTCTTCCGCAGCCTCAACCACATCTATGCCCAGATCGTGGATGATTCTCAGGGCCGTACCCTTGTGCAGGCTTCGACCGTTGATCCTGATCTTAAGGGCAAAGAGGCGGCCAAGACCAAGAAGGCCCAGGCGGAGTTGGTCGGTCTGGCCGTTGCCCAGCGTGCGAAAGCGGCAGGCATAGATAAGGTCGTCTTTGATCGAGGCGGCTTTCAATATCAAGGCCGGGTTCAAGCCCTGGCTGAAGCGGCTCGTAAAGGAGGGTTGGTCTTTTGACTACCCGAGAGAGAGAGCGAAGAGACAGAGGCGATCGTGGCGATCGCGGCGAAGGCGGCATCGAGAAGGTCGTCAGCATCAAGCGCGTTGCGAAGGTGGTCAAGGGCGGCAAGCATTTCCACTTCAATGCGATGGTTGTCGTCGGCGATGGCTCAGGCCAGGTCGGCATCGGCCTCGGCAAGTCGGCTGAAGTCCCTGACGCCGTCAAGAAGGGCGCCCAGATCGCTCGTAAGCATATGATCCGGGTTCCAATGAAGGGAAGCACCATCCCTCATGAGATTGTCTATAAGTTCGGTGCGGCCAAGGTCATGCTGAAGCCCGCCGCTCCCGGCACTGGCGTCATCGCGGGCGGCAGCGTCCGCGCTGTCGTCGGAGCCGCAGGCATCCGGGACATCCTCACGAAGTCCCTGGGCACGCCGAATCCTATCAACGTTGTGAAGGCCACGTATCTGGCGCTGGAAAGCCTCCAGTTCCCGGAGCAGACGATCGCCAACCGCAAGGCGCTGGCAGCGGCCCTAGCCGCCGCTCCTCCCCCGGAGCCGCGCTCCCCGCGCCCGCCTCGTCCGGCCGCTCCTAAGCGCGATATGCGCCCCAGGGCGGAAAGCGCCGCTCCTGCCGCCGGGGCTCCCGCTCCCGCGCCTGAGGCTCCGGCTGAACCTAAGGCTCCTGAGGAAGGCAATGGCTAAGCTCAAGCTGACCTTAGTGAAGAGTCCTATCGGCCACCAGCCGGACCAGCGCGCCACCGTTCGCGCCCTCGGCCTGCGTAAGCTGAACGCCACTGTTGAACACACCAGCACACCTGCCGTCCGCGGCATGGTGCAGAAGGTCCGTCATCTCCTCAAGGTTGAAGAGCAATGAGACAGCATCAAGTAGGTCGTCCCGCGCACCTTCGGTACAAGGCCAAGCGCATCGGTCGCGGTCCAGGCAGCGGCAAGGGCACCACGGGCGGCAAAGGCACCAAAGGCCAGAAGTCCCGCCGCGGCGTCCACATCCGTCCGGGTTTTGAAGGCGGCCAGGTGCCTATCATGAAGCGCCTGCCCATGCTGCGCGGCTTCAACAACCCCTTCCGCGTGGACTATCAGCCGGTGAACCTGGACGTTCTTGAGAAGTTCCCGGCGGGTGCCACGGTCACCGCCAAGGAGCTCAAGGCCGCAGGCTATATCCGGAGCGATGCGCAGCCGGTCAAGGTCCTTGCAAAGGGCACCCTGACCAAGGCTCTCACCGTCAAGGCTCAGAAGTTCTCCGCCTCCGCGAAGCAAAAGATCGAGGCTGCTCAAGGCAAGGCAGAGGAGATTAGTGCAACAGCAGCAGCCGTCTAGCCTCCGCCTCCTGGCGGCCATAGGCGATGCCTTCCGGCAGCCGGACCTGCGCTGGAAGCTCCTCTTCACAGGGCTGATGCTCGTTATGTTCCGGTTTGTGGCTAATGTGCCTCTGCCGGGCGTGGACGTCGGTAATCTTGACAGGCTCTTCCAGGACAACCAGCTTTTCGGCTTCCTGGACGCCTTCAGCGGCGGCGCCCTGCGCAACTTGAGCATCGCCGCCCTTGGCGTCTACCCGTACATCACGGCCTCCATCATCATGCAGCTTTTGGTGCCGGTGATTCCAAGGATGCAAGCCCTTGCCAAAGAGGGCGAGTACGGGCGACAGAAGATCAATCAATACACCCACTGGCTCACGGTTCCTCTTGCGTTGGCTCAGGGCTACGGCCAGCTGCTCATCCTTGAGCGCAGCGGCGCTATCGCCAATATCGGCTTCGGCAGCGGAGAGGCCCTGCCCACTATCGCCGCGATCTTCTCCCTTACCGCGGGCACGATGTTCCTCGTCTGGCTTGGTGAGCTCATCACGGAAAAGGGTATCGGCAACGGCATCTCCATCATTATCTTTGGCGGCATCGTGGCTAGCCTGCCGGATATCTATAACCAAACGATCGGCTCTCGAGGCGTTACCTCCAATGTCGTCGCTCTCATCGTCTTCTTCCTCATCATCGTCTACGCCATCGTATTTGTGACGGAAGCCATCCGGCGCGTTCCCGTCCAGTATGGGCGCAGCCTCTTCCGCGGCGGCAGGATGTATCGCCAGGCGGGCGCATCCTACATCCCGTTGCGCGTGAACGCGGCGGGCATGATACCTTTGATTTTCGCCGTCTCCATCATGCTCTTCCCCTCTGTTGTGGCCAGCTACTTCGTCGGTTCGGACACGCGCTGGGTCTCCGATTTCGCTCGTGATGTGGAGAGCTTCTTCAGCCCCAGCAAGACACTCTACTGGGTGTTGACCTTCTTCCTTGTTCTTCTTTTCACCTTCTTCTACACCATCGTCGTCTACCAACAGCAGAACTTGGCTGAGAACTTGCAGAAACAGGGCGGCTTTATCCCTGGTATACGCCCCGGGAAACCGACCGAGGACTACTTGAACAAGGTCATCCTGCGCATCACTGTTGTGGGCGCCCTCTTCCTCGCCCTCATTGCCGTTCTTCCCCACTTCCTTGGCAGGACCACCAACTTCGAGAATCTTCAGCTGAGCGCCTCAGCGCTCCTTATTGTCGTCGGCGTTGCCCTGGATACCATGCGTCAGCTCGAATCCCAGCTCCTCATGCGGCGGTACGAAGGGTTCATCAAGTAGCGGGCGTTGCGGCCGCTATCGGAGTTCACCACTGTGCAGATTATCCTTTTAGGAGCGCCGGGGTCAGGCAAAGGCACACAGGCGACTGTTGTGGCCAAGCAGCTCGGCATCGCCCATATCTCATCGGGCGATCTCTTCCGCGAAGAGCAGGCCAAAGGCACTGAGCTCGGCCTTTTAGCTAAAAAGTACATGGAGAAGGGCGAGCTAGTGCCGGACGAAGTGACCATCAAGATGATCTTAGGACGCATCCAGCGGCCCGATTGCAAAAAGGGCTATCTGCTCGATGGCTTTCCGCGAACGTTGCCCCAGGCTACCGCCCTGGACGAAGCTCTCGCCAAAGCCCGCTCAGGCGCCATAGATAAGGCCGTCTATCTTAAGGTCTCTGAGAAAGAACTCCTCCAACGCTTGGGCGGCCGCTGGATCTGCCGCGCGGCCCAACATCCCTATCACATCGTCAACGCGCCTCCCAAGGTCAAGGGCAAGTGCGATATTGACGGGTCCGAGCTCTTTCAGCGCCCTGACGATTCCGAGGAGACGGCTCGCCGTCGCCTGAAGGTCTACTTTGATCAGACGGCTCCCCTCATCGAGTACTACCGCAAGCAGAAGCGCCTGGCCGAGGTGAACGGCGAGCAGGATATCGAGAAGGTTAGCAAAGATTTGTCTTCTGTACTAAAATAGAAAGGTTCGGCTGATTGCAGGATGCGGGTCGAACAACCACGGATCCAGAACACAGGCATCATCATCAAGTCGCCTGCCGAATTGGAAACGATGCGGCAGGCGAGCCGTGTTGTGGCCAAAACCGTTGCCGCCCTGATCAAGGCGGTGCGGCCCGGCGTCACGACCGGCGAGTTGGATGACCTGGCGGACGGCGTGATTCGCTCCAGCGGGGCGACCCCGTCGTTCAAGGGTTACCGGGGCTTTCCGAAAAGCATCTGCACGTCAATAAATGAAGAAGTGGTGCACGGCATCCCCGGCAAGCGCGTCATCCGCCAGGGTGATGTGGTGAGCCTGGATGTGGGCGCCATAGTTGACGGCTTTCATGGCGATTCCGCTGTGACCGTCGGCGCAGGTGAGATATCGGAGACCGCGAAGGCGCTGCTGGAGGCGGCTGAAGGCTCGCTGACCTCCGCCATCGCGGCGTGCCGGGTCGGTGCGCGTATGGGAGATGTCTCCTGGGCGGCGCAGGAATGCGCCGAATCCAGGGGGTTTGGCGTTGTGCGGGAATATGTGGGACACGGCATCGGCCGCGCGCTCCATGAGGAGCCGGCTGTGCCGAATTATGGGATACCCGGCAGGGGCATCCCCTTGCGGCATGGGATGGTGCTGGCCATCGAGCCGATGGTGAACGCCGGCACCTGGAAGACAAAGGTCCTGCCGGACGGCTGGACGGTGGTGACGGAAGATGGCAGCATCTCCGCCCACTTTGAGCATACGGTCGCGATTCTGGAGCAGGGACCGGAAGTCCTGACGGCCAGAAACTGAAAGGGATGTAGAAGCGCTGATGGCGAAGAAAGAGGCTATAGAGGTTGAAGGGACGGTGGCGGAGACGCTGCCCAATGCCATGTTTCGCGTTGACCTCCCCAACGGCCATCAAGTCCTCGCCCATGTCTCAGGCAAGATACGCATGCATTTCATCAAGATCCTCCCGGGTGATCGGGTCATGGTGGAGCTCTCTCCCTACGACCTGACGCGCGGGCGCATCATCTATCGGTTCAAGTAGAGCACGACTGCGGAGACCACGATGAAAGTGAAAGCTTCGATCAAAGTGCGGTGCGATAAGTGCAAAGTCATCCGGCGCAGCGGTGTTGTCCGCATCATCTGCGCGAATCCGAAGCATAAGCAGCGGCAAGGCTAAGCTGAGAGGTTACCTATGGCGCGTATCGCTGGCGTAGACATTCCGAACAACAAGCGGGTGGACATCGCCCTCCGCTACATCCACGGCCTCGGCCCCTCCAACTCCCGGGAGATCTTGGAGAAGGCCCGCGTGGTCAACAATCCTCGCGTGAAGGACCTCACGGAAGAGGAATTGAACCGCATCCGCGATGCCGTGGATAAGAGCGGCTACCTCATCGAGGGCGACCTTCGCCGCGAGGTGAGCCAGAACGTCCGCCGCCTGATTGACATCGGCTCCTATCGCGGCTCCCGGCACCGTAAGAGCCTCCCGGTGCGCGGCCAGCGTACGCGGACCAATGCCCGCACCAAGCGCGGCGCGCGTAAGACCGTCGCAGGCCGCCGCAAGGTCGCGGCCAAGAAGTAATGCTCAAGGGCGGCCGTATGTGGCCGTCCGGGCGAAAGGGTACCGATATGGCAGATACATCACAAACACCAAAAGCGGCCCCGGTGAGGGCGAAGCGGAAGGAACGGAGAGTCGTCCCTGCGGGCAGGGCCTTTATCCAGTCCACCTTCAACAATACCCGGGTGACGCTCACGGATCCCACCGGTAACGTCATATCCTGGAGCAGCGCCGGCGCCTGCGGCTTCAAGGGCTCCCGCAAGGGCACCGCCTTCGCCGCCCAGCGCGCAGCCGAAGAAGCCGCAAAGCGCGCCACGGATCAGGGCCTGCGCCAGGTGGAAGTCCTTGTTCGAGGCCCCGGCCCCGGCCGTGAAGCCGCCATCCGCTCGCTCCAGGCCTCCGGCATCATGGTGACGAGCATCCGCGATGTGACGCCGATTCCCCACAACGGCTGCCGGCCGCCCAAGCGCCGCCGAGTCTAGCCTGTTGCGTACGATTGCAGAGTGTGTAAGGAGGCGATGTGTCTAGACAAATAGGTCCGGTCTGCAGATTGTGCAGACGCGCTGGAGAAAAGCTCTTCCTGAAGGGTGAGCGCTGCCTCACGCCTAAATGCGCCATAGAGCGGCGGAACACGCCCCCGGGCGCTCACGGCATGGGCCGCCGCCGCAGGCTGTCCGAGCATGGCATGCAGATGCGCGAAAAGAACCGCGCGCGCGCCATCTACGGCATCACCGAGCGCCAGTTCCGCAAGAACTTCGATGAAGCCGCCCGCAAGCCCGGTGTCACCGGCCAGTATCTGCTCCAGCTCCTGGAGCGCAGGCTGGACAACGCTGTCTTCCGCCTCGGCTTTGCCACATCCCGCGCCCAGGCCCGCCAGCTGGTCCGCCATGGGCACATCACCGTCAACGGCAAGAAGCTCAGCATTCCCTCGTATCTCGTTGGCGTGGGCGATGTCGTCGGCTGGGTTGAGGGCTCCAAGAAGACGGAGGCCTACAAGGCCGTGTCAGGCGCAGGACAGCGCCAGGCCATCCCCAAGTGGCTCATCCTGGACACCCAGGCCGTCACCGGCAAGATCCATGCCCTTCCTGAACCCTCTGACATGGACCTCAAGATCGAAGAGCGGATGATCGTTGAGTACTATGCTCGATAGGAGTACCGCTGTGACTACCGCTATCGAACCAACCGAAATGCAGATGCCGGTGCCCCAAACCCCGGCCAAGCCGAAAATTCAGAATATCGAAGTTTCTGACAATTACGGAAAGTTCGCTATTGAGCCCTTGGAGCGCGGTTTCGGCGCGACCCTGGGCAACGCCATTCGGCGCGTCCTCCTTAACTCCCTCAAGGGCGCGGCCGTGAACGCCGTCCAGATAGATGGCGTTCAGCACGAATACTCTGCCGTCTCCGGAGTGAAGGAAGATGTCACTGAGCTTGTCCTGAATGTGAAGGGCATCTGCCTGCGAGCTCACGGTGATAAGCCCGGCTCCCTGCGCCTTACCGTCCAGGGTCCCGGTCAGGTGACGGCTGGCGATATCCAGCCCTCGGCTGATTTCGAAGTCGTCAACCCGGAGCACTACCTTGCCAGCCTTGATTCGGCAAAGGCCAAGCTCTCCATCGAATTCAAGGTCGGCATCGGCAAAGGCTATGTCCCTGCGGCCCCTATTGAAGGCGGCTCCATCGGACTCCTTCCCGTGGACGCCATCTACACGCCCATCCGCAAGGTCAACTACCTTGTGGAAAAGACCCGCGTGGGCCAGGTTACCGATTTTGAGCGCCTGACCCTCGAGATCTGGACCAACGGCGCCAAGCACCCCGTGGAGGCCGTTCGAGAAGCTGCACAGATCCTTGTTGACTCCTTCTTCCAGTTCTCCATCTTGGGCAAGGAGCAGGAACAGGGCGCTGCCCGCCCGGCTCTCACCCAGGCGATCCCGACCGAAGTCTATAACATGCCTATCGAGAAGCTGGACCTTTCGGCCCGCACCCTCAACTGCCTCAAGCGCAGCAAGATCAACAAGGTCGGCGAGGTGCTGGAGAAGAGTGCCGATGAGCTCCTCCGCATCAAGAACTTCGGCGATAAGTCCCTCTCCGAGCTGTATGGCCGCCTGCGCACTCTCGGCTACATGAAGGACGAAGAGCCGGAGGAAGAAGAGCCGGTGGCGGCAGCGGAGGCTCCCGAAGCTCCTGAAGCCGAAGCGCCGACGCCCATCGGCGAAGCTGCGGCCAAGGCCCCGGACGCCAAGCGCGAGAAGGACAAGACTCCCAAGCCCAAGGAGACCATCCGCGATCTCGGCGCCCTGCGCACCTTCTTTGGCGGCGAGCCCAAAGAGGGCGAGAACAAGTAGCAGCACACTGCATAAGGACGTTTGCCATGCCTAGCCACAGAAAACTCGGACGGCACCTGAGCCGTGACGCGAACGAGCGGAAGGCCCTCTTCCGCGCTCAGGTCACTGATTTCCTCCGCCTTGGCAAGGTCGTGACCACAGAGGCCAAGGCTAAGGAGCTCCGCCGCATCGCCGAGCAGATGATTACCCTCGGCAAGGCGGGCGACCTCCACCACCGCCGCCAGGCCCTCGCCTACATCTACGATGAGAACGTTGTTCAGGCGCTCTTCAAGGAGATCGCTCCTAAGTACAAGGAGCGGAACGGCGGCTATACCCGTATCGTCAAACTGGGCAATCGCAAGGGTGATAACGCCCCGATGGTCCAGATTGAGCTGGTGTAACGCGGCCATCGCGCCGCCGCCGGCATGCACCTTAAGAAAATAGCCCTGGTGATCGAGTACGAAGGTACTCGATACTACGGCTTTCAGATACAGGCCCAGCCCCAGACCGTGCAAGAGGAGCTGGAGAAGGCAGTCGCGCGCCTAACGGGACGGCGTGTCCCCGTCCGCTGCGCAAGCAGGACGGATGCAGGCGTTCACGCCAAGGCCCAGGTAGCAAGCTTTCGCACAAAGGCGAATCTCCCCTTGGAGACCTTCGTCAAAGGGCTGAACCACTACCTGCCGGAAGACATCAAGGTTACTTCGGCTTACGCCATCCCTTCGACCTTCGATGTCCGCACCGCCGCGATCGGCCGTGAGTATGAATACCACGTCCTTAATCGCGGCGCTCCATCGCCGCTCCTCCGCACCCGGGCATTCCATGTCCATCGTCCGCTGAACCTGGCGGCCATGCGGCGCGGTGCGAAGGTGCTCCTCGCCCTTCGCGATTTCGCCCCATTTGCAGGGAACGCCCTCCCCAAAGGGGCGAGCACTCGGCGGCGGCTCACCAAGCTCGCGATCACGAGGAAGGGCGACCAGGTGGTCTTCACCATTGCTGGCAACTCCTTCCTCCATCAGCAGGTTCGCCGCATGATCGGCGCACTCCTGGATCTTGGGATGGGAAAGGTGAGGCTGGAGCAGTTCGAGCGAACGGCTCGAGAGGGTAAGCGCGGCTCGGCAGGCCCGACACTGCCCGCCCACGGCCTGTATCTGACGAACGTGATATACCGAGACTTCCCTCCGGTGAGAGAGCCGAAGGAAGGCTCTAAGAACCCCGCGAGAAAAATACGCAGAGAGAGTTGATGTATGAACGCAGTAACCAAGACATACGTACCGAAGGCCGGTGAGATAAAGCAGCAGTGGCGCGTCATTGATGCCGGCGGCAAGACCCTGGGTCGTGTCGCCTCTGAGGCCGCCGCCATCCTCCGCGGCAAGGACAAGGCGATCTTTACCCCATATCTGGACACCGGTGATTTTGTCATCGTGGTCAATGCCGCCAAGATCCGCGTCTCTTCCGACAAGACAGAGACCAAGATCTACTGGCGCCACAGCCTTTATCCAGGCTCCCTGCGCCTTGAGCCCCTAGGCAAGGTGCTTAAGAAGAGCCCCCGCCGCGTTGTTGAGTACGCCGTTTGGGGTATGCTCCCTAAGGGTCGCCTTGGCCGCCAGATGATCCGCAAGCTGAAGGTCTATGCTGAGGCCAAGCATCCCCACGGTGCCCAGAACACCGAATTTGCCCTGCCCACCAAGCCCGGCAAGCCCGCAAAGAAGCCTCGGCCTGTGCGCGTCGTGAAGCCTGCCGCTGGTGCGGCCGCTCCCGCCCCTGCCGTGGCCTCCAAGCCTCCTGCTGCGCCGCCTAAGCCTGCCGCCAAGCCCGCGCCTGAGGCGCCAAAGGCCAAGGCGTCGGCGCCAGCGGCGACACCTCCACCCGCCCCCAAGGCAGAGGCCCCCGTTGACACCACGCCGCTGACGCCCCCCGCTCCCAAGACTCGCTCCCGCAAAGCCCAAGAAGAATCCAAAAAAGAAGAGAAGTAAGGAGGAGTAGATGACCACCAGTCATCAGGCTCTCTATCGCGGTACCGGTCGTCGTAAGACGGCCAAAGCTCAGGTCAGGCTGACCCCCGGCGGCGGCGCCGTTGTGGTCAACGGCAAGCCTCTGCAGGAGTCCATCCCCATGGCCCACCTGCGGAACATCGTCACCGAGCCGTTGCGCGTAGCCAATGTCCAGAAGAAATACAATGCCGTGGTCAAGGTTGTGGGCGGCGGCTATAACGCCCAGGCTATCGCCATCCGCCACGGCATCGCCCGCGCCCTCATCGAGATAGACAAGACCTTCCGCCCGGCCCTGAAGTCCCAGGGCTTCCTCACCCGCGACTCTCGGGAAAAGGAACGCAAGAAGTACGGCCTCAAGCGCGCGCGCAAGGCGCCTCAGTACACCAAGCGCTAAGAGCGCTCCGGTTACGCGACAAAAGAAGAGGCCCGCCTTAAGGCGGGCCTCTTCTTTTGTTCACTCGAGAGTGAAGGCTGCTTCAGGAAGCCAGCTTCACTCCATGCTTACCCGCTACCTTTGCAACATCACTGAGGGTCAGCTTGGGCTTGGCATAGAGCTTTGCGATGTCCCTGGCGAAGCCATCGTATGGAGCGCCCATGGTAATCATGAGCACCCTAGCTGTTCCTTTGGGCACCCGAACTGCGTGTGCGGCTCCGGCGGGTAGCATCTGAACGCTCCCTGGCACACATCGCCTCCATGCGCCGCGTAGGAAGAACTCAACTTCACCTTCGATCACGTATTCGATCTCATCCCACGGGTGGAGATGCGGCGGCGATCCTTCACGGTCCTCGGAGCGATATTCAGCAACCTGTACGCTGCCGTTCTTCACTACGCGTAGCAAGATCTCATCCGTCGGGTAGCGGACCGTCTCGAACTGCCTGCCGTCGAAGATGCCTTCGGCCATCGTCCGCTTCTTCGTATTCTTTCTCTTCATCGCCCAGCCCTCTTCCTAGTCCCTCGGTAGCCCCATCCCGCGCTGGGCGATGATATTCCGCTGGATCTCTGATGTCCCCGCGGCGATGGTCGCTGAGATACTGCTCAGGTACTGGTTCTGCACCCGCGCCTGTATCTGGCCAAGCTCGGAATTCGCCTCAACCTGGCCCGCAAGGCCCATCACGCGCATGCCCATGACCGAGGCGCCCTGTTGCACCTCGGAGCCGAAGACCTTGGCCACGGAGGCCTCCAGGCTCGGCACCTTGCCCTGGTTTTGAAGCCACGCCACCCGGTAGGCGAACTTGCGCTGGATCTCCACCCGTATGGCCATATCCGCCAGCAGGTGCTTTACGATGGGATCGCTGATGAGCGCCGTGCCGTTGCGCTTCACCCCTGCGGCGAACTGCGTCGTCAGGCGCAGCGTCTTGCCGCCGTATGCCGCGTAGGCGATGCCCGAGCGCTCGAAATCTAGGGCGACCGCCAGCACATACCAGCCTCGGTTCTCTTCGCCCACTAGATTTTTAACCGGCACCCGGGCGTTATCGAAGAAGATTTCATTGAACGATTTCGCCCCCGCCATATTCACGATGGGCCGCGCCTTCACACCTGGCGTCCGCATATCCACAACTAGCATGCTGATGCCCTTGTGCTTCGGCGCGTTCGGGTCGGTGCGCACGGCAAGCCAGCACCAGTCCGAGACGTGCGCCGCGCTGTTCCATATTTTCTGGCCGTTGATCACATAATGGTCGCCGTCCCGGACGGCGCGCGTCTGCAGGCTGGCCAGGTCTGAGCCTGCGCCCGGTTCGCTATAGCCGGTGCACCACCAGCGTTCGCCGTTGGCGATGGGCGGCAGGTGTTCCCGCTTCTGCTCCTCTGTGCCGTGCAGGATGAGCGTCGGGCCCACCCATTGCGTCCCGCCGATGCCCATCGTCGTCCCAGGAACGCCGTTATACATCATCTCTTCCTGGAAGATCGTCTGCTCGATGATGGAGCGCTCCTGGCCGCCGTACTGCTTCTTCCAAGCCAAGGTCAGCCAGCCCTTCTTTGCCAGCCGCTTCGCCATGTCCTTGGTCACGTCGAAATACTGGGGGTCGAACTGCTCCTCGCGGTCTATACCCAGCCAGCCCTTCGGCAGGTTCTCCTTCATCCACTGGCGGATCTCCGCGCGGAACTGCTCTTCGTGCGGGGTGAAACGAAAGTCCACGGACTCCTCCGGCTATCGCTGGGCCAAGCGCTCTTTGATCCAGCTCAGGTTTGGAACAGGGGTAGGGTCAACACCACGTAGCATGGCTAAATAATAGCTGACATAATCGCCGAATAACACTGACATGAGGATATTTGCCAGGGGTCCCTTGCCGCTCGCCTCGACGACTTCTGTGGCGACCCCTGACTTCTGAAGTAATTCGATCGTGGCCTTGATGCGCCGCTTCGTCTGCTCCCGGTAGCGCCCACTGCTCAGGAAGATCACGATGCTTCGTGAGGCTGCGTCTATGGGGAAGGCCAACCCTTCTACACTATTGTGGTCAAACTCCGGCAGCGCATCGTGGTACGCCCACGACTTCGCATTCTCCTGGATTTGGGCCTTCCATCGCCGTGCCGTGCCTGTCAAGTGTTCAGCCCCCACGATAATGACCGTCTTCTCGCCGATGCCCTCTGCCACTTGTTTTGCCCGGTTCTCTTCGGTAGGCGTTGCAGGGTGCAGTTCCTTGGCCAAGTTCTCCAGCACTCCGACAGCCTCGCGTACCTGGCCCGCTAGTGACTTCGAAAGCCCGCAGCTCTGCGCCATCGCTAACACAGGCATCAGGCTATAGCCGATGGCTGCCCTCGGCTGGCTGTCATAGGCGATAGGGAAGACCGGGATGCCTTTCTGTACGGCGAGCTTCTTCAATGTCCCGTCGCGCGTCACTGCCGCAAGCATCGCGCCCTTTGCTTGGGAAGCCTTAAAGGCGCTCAGGCATTCCTCGGTGTTTCCCGAGTAGCTCGAGGCGATTACCAAGGTCTTTCGGTTTACTCCAGGAGGCAGGCCATAGTCCCTGTGGACGGCGATGCGTGGCCCATCGCTCGTTCTGAAGAAATCACTTGCCAGCTCTCCGCCTATCGCCGAGCCGCCCATCCCTGCCACAACGAGGCGCTCCGCCCGCCGATACCTGGCCGGCAGCTTCAGCGCCAGGGCCTCTTCCCAGGCGTTGGCGCACTGCTTCGGCAACCCGGCGATGTGCGCGTCCATCCCTGATGGGTCGAGCCGGGTGTAGAGCGCCGCGTCGTCCAGGGGTCTGCTCATGCGCCCGTCAGCCCGCGCGTTTCCGCCAGAAGCTGCTTCACCCGCTCCGGGCTGCTCGTTTCGCAGTAGGTGCGCAGCAGCGGCTCCGTGCCCGAGAAACGGATGAGCGACCAGGAGCCGTCCTCCAGGCGGAAGCGCCTTCCATCGAACGTATCTATGCCCACCACCTTGCTGCCGCTCAGCCGCTCAGGCGTGCTCTCCCCTATCTGTTTCATGATGGACTCACGCCGCGCCGGGTCGAACGTGATGTCAATGCGATCGTAATAGTGCGGACCAACTTTGGAATAAAGGTGCGCGATAAGCTCGGACGGCTTCTTCTTCAGTCTCACCATCATGGATAGGATGTAGAGTCCGGAAAGGATGCCGTCCCTCTCCGGGATATGTCCGGCGAAGCCGTACCCGCCGCTCTCCTCACCGCCTAGCATCGCCTTCTCCTTCATCATGATTGGCCCGATGTATTTGAAACCGACGGATGTCTCAAGGACAGGCACTTTGTAGAGCTCCCCAAGCCGAAAGAGCATGCTGCTGGTCGTGATGGACTTGACGATGGGAGCGCGTTTCCCTTGCACTTCGAGCAGATAGAGCGTTAGCAGGGAGATCGTCTGCAATTGCGTGACGAAATCGCCGTGCTCATCCATTAGTCCTAGGCGGTCGGCGTCCCCATCCGTTGCGATACCCACGTCCGCCTTGTGCTCCCGCACGGCGGCGGCAAGGGCCTGGAGATTCTGCGTGATCGGCTCTGGTTGAGCCATGCCTGGGAATGCCGGGTTGCGCTCCCGGTGGATCTCGATGACCTGCGCCTTCCCGCCCTTCAGCAGCTGGGCGATATAGCCCGCTCCTGCGCCGTACATCGAGTCAACGACGATCTTCAGGGGCGCTTGGCGTATTTCATCCAGGTTCACCAGCGTGCCGATATGCCTTAGGTATGGCCCGGAGGGGTCAAAGCGCTCCAACAGCCCCTTCTTCTCCGCCTCTGCCAAGGACAAGCGCTTCACCTGGCCTGTCTGCTGTGCCTTAGCGATCTGCTCCTCTATCTTTCCGACGATTTCTGGAGAGGCGCTCCCGCCGTAATCGGGTTTGACCTTATAGCCGTTATACGTCCCTGGGTTATGGCTCGCCGTGATGACCACGCCGCCCGTTGCCTTTCGCTGCACCAGGTTGTAGCTCGCAACGGGCGTCGGGCAGGCCCTGTCCGTCAGCAGAACGCGGATACCGTTCCCGCAGATCACCTCCGCGGCCGCCTCTGCGAAATGCTCGGACGCGAAGCGAGTGTCATAGCCGATGACCATCCCCTTCTCAGGCTCTCCCGCCTCTCGGAAATAGTCGGCGACGCCTTGACTGCAGAAGCGGACGTTCTCGAACGTATACTCCTCGCCGATGATGGCGCGCCAACCGTCCGTCCCGAACTTGATCGGTTTCATGCCCATCGTGGCCTATGCTCTCCCGTCGGCTGCGACTGTCGTTCCGGGCGGAAGGTTCGCCCCGTCCCTGATCTGTGCCCCTTCGCCGATGACGACTCCTTGCAGTATCGCACGTTTTCCTACTACTGCGCCCTTGGCTATGGAGGACTCCTTTACCGCTGCTCCTTCTCCGATTTGCACGCCATCCCACAGCACTGCGTCTGTCACCATCGCGCCTTTGCCTATCGTGCAGTTGCGCCCGATCACCGTCGGTCCTGTGACGCGTGCCTCCGGGTGGATTGTACAGTCGTCCCCCGCAATGACAGGCCCCGTGACTTTGGCCCCCGCGCCGATGCGTACATTGCGCCCCTTCCGGACCTCGTCGGGAGAAAGCTCGCGCTCTCCGCTCAGCCTCGCTCTGCCCTCCAAGATGTCCCTGTGGATGCCCAGGTAGCTGGCAGGCGTCCCCACATCGTTCCAATAGCATGGCGGCGCATATGAATATATCGGCGCGCCCACCTCAAGAAGCTTGGGGAAGAGCCCCTTTTCGAACATGTGGTACTCGCCGGGCGGCACATAAGAGAGCGTCTCCGGCTCCAGCACATAACAGCCGCCGTTGATCGTATTCGCCCGTACCTCTTCCTTCTTTGGCTTTTCTGTGAAGCGTGTCACGCGCCCATCGGACGTCGTCTCCACCACGCCGAAGCGTGTCGGGTCCTCCACCCGCACCAGAAAGAGGCTCGCCTTGGCCCTTCGCTCACGGTGGAGGCGCTGCATCGTGCTGAGGTCCATATCGGTCACTACGTCGCCGTTGAAAACTAAAAAAGTGCCCTTGATAAGCCGCTCAAGGTTCTTCACTGCGCCCGCCGTTCCCAGCGGCTGCTCCTCGACGGAGTACGTGATCCGCATCCCTACGCCTCTGCCGTCGCCGAAATAGTCCTCGATGGCCGTCGGCAGGTAGCCGGATGCCAGGATGACCTCAGTGATGCCGTGGGCCTTCAAGTAGGCCAGCATCCGCTCCAGGAACGGCTTATTCACAAGCGGAATCATCGGCTTCGGTAGGTTGGAGGTCAGCGGACGGAGCCGCGTCCCCTGGCCGCCTGCCAATATCACCGCTTGCATGGGCCTGCCCCGCGCTGTCTACGCCTTCGCCGAAGCAGGCTTGCTGGCAACGGCGGTGGTGCGCTTCCCCTTCGCGGCCGAGAGCCTGGCATCTGCCCGCAGCGCCGCAATTTTTGTCGTCTCTTCCCAAGGGAAGAGCACATCGTCCCGGCCGAAGTGGCCGTAGGAGGCTGAGGGCAGGTAGATCGGGCGGCGCAGGCGCAGGTCGCGGATGATGGCCGCCGGGCGAAGGTCGAAGTGCTTATGGATAAGCTGCAGGATCTTCTCGTCGGGGATCTTGTTCGTCCCGTAGGTCTCGATGGAGATGGAGATCGGCTTCGCGACGCCGATGGCATAGGAGACCTGGATTTCCAAGCGGTCGGCGAGTCCAGCTGCCACGATGTTCTTCGCCACCCAACGCGCCGCGTACGCTCCTGATCGGTCAACCTTCGTCGGGTCCTTGCCCGAAAATGCGCCGCCGCCGTGCCGCGCGACTCCGCCGTAGGTGTCCACCAGGATCTTTCGCCCGGTGAGGCCGGCATCACCCGTGGGCCCGCCGATGACGAAGCGCCCGGTGGGGTTAACGTAGATCTTCGTCTCCTTGGTGCGCAGGTGCTTGGGGATGATGGGCTTGATGATCTCTTCTGTCACATCCCGCCGGATGACGTCCATGGAGACTTCCGGGGCGTGCTGTGTGCTGACCACCATGGCCGTGACCGCCTTCGGCACGCCGTGATCGAACTCGATAGTCACCTGCGATTTGCCGTCCGGCCGCAGGTAGGGCAGCGATTGCGATTTCCGCAGCTCCGCCAGGCGGCGCGTCAACTTGTGCGCTAGGAAGACCGGCAGCGGCATGAACGTGCCGGGAGAATAGGGTTCGCTCTCCGTGCAGGCGAAGCCCACCATCATGCCCTGGTCGCCCGCGCCGATCTTATCCGGGTCCTCCTCGCCGTTCTCCGCGTTCTTGCTCTTTGCCTCAAGCGATTTATCCACGCCTAGCGCGATATCTCCCGATTGCTCCTTGAGCGAGACAAGGACGCCGCAGCTCTGGAAATCAATGCCGTACTCCGGTTTCACATATCCGGCGCGGCGAACGGCCTCCCGGACGACCTTCGGGATGTCAACGTATCCGTCGGTGGTGATTTCGCCCAGGACGGCGATGAGTCCGGTCGTGGTCGCCGTTTCGCAAGCCACCCGCGCCATGGGGTCTTGCGCCAACAGCGCGTCCAGTATCGCGTCGGATACCTGGTCGCACAACTTGTCCGGGTGGCCTTCCGTGACCGACTCGGAGGTGAAGAGGTACGATGATGAATCCGTGAATGTGAATGCCATGCTCTTGTTCCTTTGTGATGGATTTTAGAGGGGATTAGGTGCCTTCAGACCAGCTCGCGAGGTACTTCTGCTGGGCTGGAGTGAGCTTGTCTATGGACATG
Source organism: Chloroflexota bacterium (assembly GCA_016875535.1). Taxonomy (NCBI): domain Bacteria; kingdom Bacillati; phylum Chloroflexota; species Chloroflexota bacterium. The sequence goes on along the minus strand of VGPF01000035.1, from coordinate 7,414 downwards.
CCGAGCGTTCGCAGCTTGATGCTCGCCACCTCTTGGTCAATCTCCTTCGGGACCGGGTAGACCCCCGGGCGGAGCGGCTTTCCGCGGCTCGCCAGGTACTCTGCGCACAGCGCCTGGTTCGCGAAGCTCATGTCCATCACCGATGCAGGGTGTCCCTCTGCCGCCGCCAGGTTGATGAGCCGTCCTTCGCCCAAGACGAATACCTTGCGCCCGTTCTCCAGCGTGAACTCCTCCACGAACGGCCGCACCTCTCGCCGCGCCTCGGACATCTTCTCCAGTTCCTTCAGGTTGATCTCCACATTGAAGTGCCCGGAGTTCGCCAGGATCGCGCCGTCCTTCATCGTCTCAAAGTGCTGCTTGTCTATGGCGTTCAGCCCGCCCGTGACGGTGATGAAGATGTCGCCCTGCGGCGCAGCGTCGTTCATCGGCATGACCTCAAAGCCGTCCATCGCCGCCTCCAGCGCTCGCACCGGCTCCACCTCGGTTACGATGACCTGGCCCCCCTGGCCTTTTGCGCGCATCGCCACGCCGCGCCCGCACCACCCGTAACCCGCCACTACCACCTTTTTCCCCGCCCAGAGGACGTTTGTGGCCCGTGTGATGCCGTCCAGGGTGCTTTGGCCTGTGCCGTAGCGGTTATCGAACATATGCTTTGTATCGGCGTCGTTCACCGCGATGATGGGGTACTTCAGGGCCTTATCCGCCGCCATGCTGTGCAGCCGGTGGACCCCTGTCGTCGTCTCCTCCATCCCGCCGATGACGTGCTGGAGCAGCGCCTTCCGATCCTTGTGCAGCGTCGAGACGAGGTCCGCCCCGTCGTCCAGTGTCATCGTCGGCTTAAGGTCTAGCGCCGATTGGATATGCCGGTAGTACGTCTTGTTGTCCTCGCCCTTGATGGCGAAGGTGGGGATGCCGTACTCCTGGGCCAGCGCCGCCGCCACGTCATCCTGCGTGCTGAGCGGGTTGGAGGCGCACAGCGTCAGCTCCGCGCCTCCCGCCTGGAGCACAAGCATCAGGTTCGCGGTCTCCGTGGTCACATGGAGGCATGCCGCGATGCGCTGGTTGCGTAGCGGCTTCTGCTTGGCAAAGCGCTGTTGGATCTCGCGCAGCACGGGCATCTCCCGCCCGGCCCACTCGATCCGCTTTACCCCGTCCTTCGAAAGTTTGACGTTCTTTACATCGCCTGTTGCCAAAGTGTGCCTGCTTTCTTTTGAGGTTGAATGTGGCTACTTGCCTGTCAGGAACGGGTAAGCCTTTGCCTTCCAGGCCCCCATCCCGCCCTCGACGTTGTAGAGCTTCGTCAGGCCCATCGCCGCCGCGATCTCGCATGCCAGCGCGCTCCGCACCCCCGCCGCGCAGTAAAAGATCACTTCCTTTTCCTTGCTCACCTCACCGATGCGTTCATACAGCGCGTCCACGGGGATAAGCTTGGCCCCTTTGATGTGGCCCTTCTCCCACTCATGGGGCTGCCGCACATCCACCACGTCATACTTCCCGGTGTCAATCATGCGCTTCGCCTCGTCCACGGTGATGCGCTTGAACGGCTCTTGAGGTCCTTTGCTCGTCATCGTCGTCTCTCCTCTCGCTTACTTGATGTACTTGCCGATGAGCGGCGCAAGCTCTTTCTTGACGCCCGCCGGGATGTGGTCTGGTGCCGTGATGATGGCTGTCGCCAGGGCGCTGTGACATGAGCAGGAGCGCCCTGGGGAGATGCTCGCCACCACGCGCCGAACGATGCTCTTGGAGCGCTCCACGTTCTTCCCCAAGTTCTCGATCACCATCTGTGTCGTCACGCTCTCATGCCCGGGGTGCCAGCAATCGTAGTCCGTGGAGCAGGCCACCGTTGCGTAGCACATCTCTGCCTCCCGGGCCAGCTTCGCCTCCGGTAGCGCCGTCATGCCGATGACGCTTGCCCCCCAGGAGCGGTACAGGTGCGATTCTGCCTTCGTGGAGAACTGCGGCCCCTCCATGGCGATGTACGTTCCCCCTTTGTGTGCCCGCGCCCCGTCCTGGGAAGCGGCGCGGTGCAACGTCTTGCTGAGGTCCCCACAGAATGGATCGGCGAAGGCGACATGCACCACAAGGCCGTTGCTAAAGAAGGTGTTGGCTCTTAGGCGCGTCCTGTCTATGATCTGGTCTGGGATGACGATATCCAGTGGCCGTATCTCTTCCTTCAGGCTCCCCACGGCGCTCACGGAGATGATCTGCCGCACGCCCAGCAGCTTGAGCGCGAAGATATTTGCCTGGTACGGCACGTTCGTGGGGTTGAGCTTGTGCCCCCGAGCGTGGCGCGGCAGGAACGCCACCCGCTTCCCCTCCAGCGTCCCGACGATGATCGCGTCGCTCGGCGATCCGAAGGGCGTGTTCGCCTTTACCTCGTGCACCTGCTCGAGTCCGGCCATCTGGTAGAGCCCGGAGCCGCCGATGACCGCGATTTCCGCCTGTGGTTGTGCCATGCCTCTCCTGCCGATTAGGCCGCCAGCATCCGCTTTAGGCTGGCGGCGTATGGGCGCTTCGCCACGCCCTTTTCCGTGATGATTGCTGAGATATAGCGGTTCGGCGTTACATCGAAGGCCGGATTCGCGGCGCGAACGCCCGCGGGGGCCGTCCGCACGCCTCCAAAGCCGGTCACTTCCTCGCTCTTACGCTCTTCGATCGGGATATCCTTCCCCCGCTTGAGCTTCGGGTCAATCGTGCTCGTCGGCGCGGCTACATAGAAAGGCACGCGGTTCTCCTTCGCCAGCACCGCCAGCGAATATGTCCCGATCTTGTTCGCCACGTCGCCTTCCATTGTGATGCGGTCCGCCCCTACAAGGACGCAGGCGATCCTGCCGGAGCTCAGGAAATGCCCCGCCATGGAATCGGTGATCAGCGTCACATCGCACCCGTCTTGCTGCAGCTCCCACGCCGTCAGGCGCGCTCCCTGGAGCAGCGGGCGCGTCTCTGTGGCGTAGACCCCGGCGATCTTCCCCTGCGCCCGCGCCGAGCGGATGACCCCCAGCGCCGTCCCGTACCCCGCCGTCGCCAGGCTTCCGGTGTTGCAGTGCGTCAGCACCGTGGACCCGTTGCCGATGAGCTTGGCTCCGTGTCCCCCCAGCGTCTCGTTCGCCTTCAGGTCCTCCTCCTGTATCGCCCGCGCCTCCCGCTCGATGGCGTTCTGTATCGTGGCCGCCGTCTTCTCTCTTGATGCGGCCTGAATCACCCGCCGGGCCGCCCACGCCATGTTGACCGCCGTCGGCCGCGCGGCCACGATCTCGTCAGCGATGGCTTGCACTTTCTTCAGATACAGTGCCCTGTCTGTAGCCCTCACTGTCCGGGCCCCTAGAGCGATGCCGTACGCCGCCGCTACCCCCAGGGCCGGCGCGCCCCGCACCCTGAGCGACTTGATCGCCTCGATGAGCTGGCGATAGTCGCTGATATCCAGGTAGACCTGCTGTTGCGGGAGCAGCGTCTGGTCGAGCAACCGCACGCTGCCATTCTTCCATTCGATGCTGTTGATAGGCATAAAAAAATCTCTCGCAGGGGAGAGACTCGTGACGATCCGTCAGCTTGCTCTCATCCTCCCTCGGTCTCGCCTCGGGTGGACTTGGCACCATACCCTTAATTAGGGCTGGTTGCCGGGCTTCGCAGGGCCTGCGTCCCTCTGCCTCTCTCGATAAGAGCTATTCACCTTTCACGAACGAAAATAGTACTAGATTCCAAGGGGTTCGTCAATCGAGAAAACCGGCTACTTGAACAGGCCTCCGGGCTGGCACGTTCGGCAGTAGCTCGTGATGCGTCCGTTCGGCTCGATTTCCGCTATCGTCGCCCCGCACCTCGGGCACGGCTGGCCCCCCTTGCGGTGCACTTTCAGGAAGTCGCGCACCTTCTCATTGATCGTCTCACCCATCCGGTCCGCGACGATCGGGATAGCCCAGGCGTACACTGTGTGGATAGCCTCATACAGCCTGCCAAGCTGTTCAGGCGTCAGCTCCCGGCTTCACGTGAATGGGTAGATCCGCGCCTCGAACAGGATCTCATCCACATAGGCATTTCCTATCCCGGTGATAAAGGCGTCGTTCGTCAGCGTGTTCTTAATCTGCCCTGGGTAGCGTTTGATGCGCTTCAAGAACTCGTCCTTCGTCAGCGCGGGGTCTAGCGCGTCTATCCCCGTTCCCTCCAGCCTCGGCACCTCGCCGCGCGCCTCTTCCTGCGTCAGGTACGTCTTCCCGTCCGCCTTCTCATCGAAGTAGCGCAGCTCACGCCCGTTCTCAAAGCCCATGCGCCACCCTGTGCGCTTCGGGACAGCGCTGCCTCTCTCCGCCAGCTGAAGCCTTCCCGTCAGCATCAGGTGGATCGCCATCAGGTGTCCGCTGGCAAAGTGGAGAAGGACAAACTTCCCCTTGCGTTCAGCCTTGGTAAGCCTGTTCCCCGTCAACAGCCGCTCGAACTCCTCCTTCGGCGGCCTCCTCACCACAACGGGGATGCGCACTTCAGCCGATGTGACCTTCTGCCCGGCGATCGTCCTGTTGATGACCGCCACGATGGCCTTAAGCTCGGGAATCTCCGGCATGAATCTTCCTAACTCCGGCCTCAAAATAGATGCTGCACATTGTTGCGTGACATATTGCATTTCCCATAACAGGTAGTGTACCCTGTACCGAGTAAACTTTGTTTTGAACGTTTGAGGAACCACCCAGGAGAGACGAATTATGCGAACCAGGACGAGTCTGCGACTGCTCATTGGGACGGCGCTCATAGTGAGCCTTATCCTTGGAATCCTGGCAAGCTCTGCGGTTCTGGCCCAGGGTGGCGTCACCGTCGTCACTGGCTCCGTCACGATTGACGGCAACCCGGCTCCCGCAGGCACCACCGTCGAGGCAGTCTTCAACAACGCCGTCGTCGGCTCCACCACCACCGGCCGCGATGGCTTCCAGGCCAACCAATACCGCATAGACATCACAGCCTCCGGCAACCTCGAAGGCCAGGTTGTCACGCTCCGCGTTCCTAATCAGGCCTCGGCCACCCCCGCCACCTTCACCTTCTCCGCTAACCGCGTCTTTACCGTGAACGTCGCCGCCGTTCGCCCGGCGCCCACGGCCACGCCCGTGCCGCCCACGGCGACACCCGTGCCTCCCACCGCTACTCCAGTCCCTCCCACGGCCACCCCAGTGCCTCCAACTGCCACGGCTAGGCCCGTGCCTCCCACCGCTACTCCAGTCCCTCCCACGGCCACCGCAACGCCTCGCCCGCCCACGGCGACCCCCGTTCCCCCCACCGCAACCCCCGTGCCGCCCACCCCCACCCCTGAAAAGAAGGGCGGCGGTGGCTGCAGCGCCGCCAAAGAGGCCACCGGCACCGTTGATGCCGGCTGGCTCGCCCTCGGCCTCGTCGTCCCCGGTCTCGCCCTCGCCAAGTGGCGACTCGGCTCTCGCCGCCGCGACGACGAAGAATAACCGCCCCGCCTAGCCTCGAAAAAAGCCCCGGCCTGGATATCCAGGCCGGGGCTTCTCTTTTGCCTCGCGAACCTGATCTGCACAGCTAGGTCCTGCCCGTATATGCCAGATGGGATGAAGGACTAACCCACACGGCCCTCTTCCAAATCTCAGGGCCTCCCCTTGACGGCCTCTGCGCGAGTTCGGAGGCCCAGGTAGGGGCCTCTCTGGCCTCTGCAGTGACGCCTCCCCTGCGCTGACCGTGGGGCTCTTGCGCTTCGCCCTCTGAGATGCGTATACCGGGGCGCTCTCTCCTCTTAGTTGCTTGGGGAAGCACAGCGCGACCTGATGAACAGACGGCAACGGCTTGGAACGCCTGAGCCGTAGACTCCTCTTTGGCCCGGCATGTGAAAAGATACGGTTCCATGAGGCCGCCCCCTGCCCAGGGCGACTGTGGCAGACCGTTGGGCTAGGGCCATCTGCCTCGCCCCGAATGGAGGCTGTCGCGGCCTCGCCCTTTCGGGGGCCTTCAGCGCCCGGGGGTCCCTCTCTAGAAAGCCGGGCTCAGCGTCAAGAAAGAAGCCCCCGGCATATGCCGGGGGCTTCTAAGCGCTCGTTCTCTCCGCTGTGCCGTTACGGCTTGCGGCGTCTCATCAGGAAGTAGCCGCCGCCAAGGGCGAGTACCGCGATGATGATGACCACCACCGTCACGACTACTGCCGTATTCCCGCCTTCGTCCTCCTCGGGCACCGGCGTCGGCACCACAACAGGCGTCGCCGTTGTTACCGGTGTTCTGATCGGCGTTGCCGTCGGAACCACGGTTGGGACTGCCGTCGGCGCAACCGTCGGGGCTCTCGTCGGCGCAACCGTCGGCGGCACTGCCGTCGGCGTCGCCGTCGGGGCTCTCGTCGGCGCAACCGTCGGCGGCACTGCCGTCGGCGTCGCCGTTGGTGCAGGTGGCCGGCTCAGAGCCAGCAGGGCGAAGACCGAGAGGCCTCGCGGCGAGACCACGGTGAAGACCACCGGGTCTGCGTTGGCGTCCACGGGCACCACGGGCAGAAGCTCCGTCGTCCCGTCGTCTGCCACCCGCGCCACGCGGATGTTGGCGATGCCGAACGACTGCACCCACGCCCGGCCGACGCTCATGTTGAGCGTGGCAGGCCCGCGCGCGGCCTCGTTCAGAGCGGCCGATTTCGTGATGTTCACGGAGAAGGCCGTGTTCGCCACGCTCGTGCCCGCGCCAGTGGCTACCAGGCTGATGCTCGTGCTCGCCGCCAGGTCGGCCGTCTTGGAGACGCTCACCTGGAACGTGGACGTCTGCGGCACCGCGTTCAGCGTCGCCGTCATGTCCACGCCTGCCGTGCCCACGAGGGGATCGGCCTGGGCCAGGTTCACCTGCTGTCGTGGAACTTCCAGCTCAACGCGCTGCACCTGTCCGGTCGCCGCTGTGCCCGTGCCGGTCAGGGCTGAGGTCGTCACGCGCACTGATGCCTGCGTCTTCCCTTGCTCGTCGCGCACCGGCACCCGGATGATGTTCTGGTTGCCGACGCGCTGCACCGTCACGCCCGTCGTCGGGTCGTTGAAGGTGTTCAGAGTCGCCCCTTGCGGCAGCGTCATAGGTAGCGTCACCGTGCCGCCCGCCGCCGGGATCGTCGTCGTCCCGCCTGTCGTGCGGATCGTATTGCCTGCCGCGTCCGTGCCTGTGGCCGTCTGGCCTATCGTTGCCGTGTTGGTCACCGTCGTATTCACAACCGTTATCGGCGGAGCCGTCGGAGGGATCGTCGGGGGAGCCGTGGGCGGAGCCGTCGGCTGGCCTTGGCCCCCGGACGCCGTCGAAATCGCCGTCGGGATCGCCGTCGGGATCGCCGTCGGCGTCGCCGTCGGGATCGCCGTCGGCGTCGCCGTCGGGATCGCCGTCGGCGTCGCCGTCGGTGCAGGTGGCTGGCTCACCGTCACCGAAATAACGGCCGAAGGCGGCGTCTCCCCGTTCGTGGAGGCCA
>VGPF01000034.1 GCA_016875535.1 Chloroflexota bacterium | reverse complement strand
ACGGAGCCGCCGACTGCCGATCTCCCCCGCCGAGGCCTCGAGTTCGGCGCGCGCGCCCTCGCCCGCGTGGTCGGCGGCGCCCACTAAGCCAAACAAATCAGAAAAAGCCGGAGGCCTTGAGCCGTCATGGCGATCGTGGATGTGCTAAAGGTCTTTAACGCTCTCAAGAAGCAAGGTGCTATTGATGAGTTTATGCTCTTCGGGTCAGTCGCAGCGATGGCATACACTAGGCCTTTCTTCACTCGCGATATTGACATCGCTGTTGCTGTGAAGGGCGGTGACCGGGCGTTCCTAGGCCTGTTTAAGCAGCTCGCTAAGTTTGGAAAAATCCAAGGACGTGCTGTGGTGATACAGGACACTCCGGTTGAGGTTTTTCCGGCAAACATCAGCCCGATAATCCAAGATGCCTTGGAAGCCCCGGATGTCAAGCAAGTGGAAGGAATTACCGTCAATGTGGCAAAACCAGAGCATCTCTTGCTCGAAGCCCTGCGAGTGCACCGCAGTCAAGACAAAGCTCGGGTACTCTTGCTCGATGAAGTAGTGCATCAGGATACTCTGCGCAAACTATTTAAGAGGCTAGACCATGACGGCACGCTCGCAAGGCGTTACCAAGCTCTTACACAAAAAGCTCCTTGAGGATCAGAGGCGTAGGGCAGAAGCGGAGCGGCGTTTATCTTTCGCCGAAAAGCTCAGGATCCTCGATCAACTGATAGCGGCGGGTCCGCCAAAAGTGGAGCCCTCAAGCCGAAAGGGCGCAGGTTCCTGACTGCCGCTCCCCAGTCTCGGTTCCTCGGTCCCTACTCTCTTCGCCTCTGTGCGCTCTGTGTCCTCATTGGATAATCTCTTCCCCAACCCCTGCTCTCGCTCCTTGGACCTATCCCTTCGCCTTCGGCATCACCTTCTCCGCGAACCACGCCATCCGCTTCAGCGTCTCATCCACGCCGATGGTGAAACCGCCCACGTTCACGCCGCAGGTGCTCACGCCGGCCTTCGCCCATGCCTCCACCTGCTTCAGCGCATCCTTCGCGTCCGGCCTCCCGCCGTCGAACGTCACCGCCGCGCTCCCGCCCACGAGCGTGATCTCCCTCTCCTTCCGCCCCTCCTTCGCCAGATATCGTCGTAGCACTTGCCGCCACTCCAGCGTCTGCTCCGCGTTCGCGCCGATGATGTGCCACCCATCGCCGTAGCGCGCCACGCGACGCATCGCCGCCTCAGAGGCCCCGCCGATGTGGATCGGCGGGTATCTTTGCGTCGTCTTCCCAGGGAAGTACGCCTCTTTATATGAGTAGTACTTCCCTGTGAACTGCTCGTCGCCCCGCCAGAGCGCATTGATTAGCGCGATCCCTTCATCCGTGTACGCCCCGCGCTCCTTGAAGGGCGCCTTCAAGAAGGCGAACTCGTCCTCCATCCAGCCGACTCCGATGCCGAGGATAAGACGCCCGTTGGAGAGACGGTCCACCGTTGCCGCCTGCTTCGCCACGATGAAGGGGTTGTAGTACGGCAGCACGATGAGCCCGCTCCGCAATCGGAGCCGCTTGGTATGTGCCGCCACAAAGGCCAGCGTAGTGAAGATATCCAGGTTCACCTGAGTTGGGTCTATCGGCAGAACGCCGCCCGGCAGGTACGGATACTTCGCCCTTGGCCGCTTGGGGTACATGAAGTGCTCGCCGATGCTGATTTCGGCATACCCCATCTCCTCCGCCGCCTTCGCAACCTGCACCACGTTTTCAGTTGTGGCGTGCCTCCCCATCCACGGGAACGGCGCGATGAACTCCATATCGCTTCCCTCCAGTGTCCAACGTAGGGGAAGGCCTCAAGCCATCCCATCTCCCGCGACCCCTGGGATTGTATCAGGGCATCCGCTGGCCGCACGGTGGCGGCAGGCCTGGCTTCGTCGTATTCTGGATAGATATGACTACCGTCACGGAAGTCTTCACCAAGGATGCCGCGCTCCTAGGGCGGGAGCCGGAAGCCGCCTTGCGCTTCAAAGCCGATCTGGCACAGGGCATACCCTGGCTCACAGCGCTTCTGGAGGCCATAGAACGGTGGGATCTCCACGCCGAGGTCGTTGGCGATCGCTTTTACGTCTACCTCGTCGCCGATGAGGCGCTGGATTGGCTCGTCCTCGCCGAACGCCTCCTCGCCTCCGTCCAAGGCCTCGTCCCAGTAGAGGAGACTGAAGCGCTGCTGCTCTACGGTCGCCTCCCCTCACCCCTCAGCGCCGATGACTTCCGCCGGCTCATCGGCCCTGCCAAGCATCGTGCCGTCACCAATTTTTGGTACGGCATCTCCGTGGAAGAAGCCATCCATCTAGCCGTGGAACGTGAGGTCCGCAAGTCCCGCCGAGCCTCCGGCAAGCCGGAGGAGACCCGGCTTGATGAAATCGTCTATGAGCGCATCTATGGTGCAGCTCAGGCAGAGCTCATCAAGCGATTCTGTGAAGAGCGGAAAGAGAAGCCCCCCGCCGAGATGTCGCTCACGCTGATGAAGGAGTTCACCTACTGGCTCTTCAAGCTGCGCCTCAAGTCCAGCGACCCGGCCCGCCTCGCCAGCGATACCAAGAAAGGCCTCGACCTTCTCCGCTCTCTTGGCCAAGGTGCCCTCTACGGCATACCGTAGCCTCTAGTACCCAAGCCTCTAGTACCCAGCCTTGGGGTCTACCCGGTTCAACAGCGCCTCGCCCCTGATGTAGCGGCGCAAGTTCTCACAGAAAAATGCGCTGGAGCGCTCCTCATGACGGATATAGCCGCCTGAATTGTGCGGCGTGACAAAGACATTCGGCATGCGCCACAGGGGGCTATCGCTCTCCAGCGGCTCCGGGTCAAAGACATCCAATGCCGCGCCCCCAAGATGGCCGCTTTGCAGCGCGGAGATAAGGGCCTGTTGGTCCACCACGCCTCCGCGCGCCACATTCATGAAGTAGGCGCCTCGCTTCATCGCCGCGAACTCCCCTTGGCCGATGAGCCTCTGGCTCTCCTTTGACAGGCTCACAGAGACAAGGACGTAATCGCATCGGGTCAGCATTTCCCGGAGTTGGCCCATTGGGTAGACCCGCTCGATGTTGGGCAGCTTCTCACCCGGCGTGTACGACCTTCGCGCCGCGATGATCCTCATGCCGAAGGGCGCCGCCCGCCTGGCCGTCTCCCCGCCGATGTGCCCCGGCCCCACGATGCCCAGCGTCTTCCCCTCCAACGAATCGTTCATCATCCGCCGCCATTCGCCCCTCCGCTGGGCCTCCACCCGCTCCGCCATGTGCTTCACATGCATGATCATGTAGCCCAGGACAAATTCGGCGATGGGCGGCGCGTTGACGCCGCTGCTGTTGCTGAGCAGGATGCCCCTTTCCAGGATGCCCGTCTTTTGCAGATAGTCCACCCCAGCGCCATAGACCTGGACCCACTTCAGCTTGGGAGCCAGCTGGAGGATATCGTCCGGCAGGCGGACACAAAAGATGACCTCCGCCTCGGAGAGCGCGGCAAAAAAGGCGTCGCTGGTGGGCAAAGGCAGACCGCGGTCCTCCGGCTTGCGCAACGAGAGTATCCAATCTGTCACCATGGGGTCCACGTAGAGCGCGCGCGTTACCCGGACCGATGGGTCAACGGCGGCGATCCGCTGGGCCTCATCATCAGTGGCGCCCTGATGCGCTACCAGAACGTTGATCGTCGGCATATCCCACCTCTGCAGATGGCGCGGATTATACAGGGATGCGGACTCCTTTTCGGACCCGGAGACGCAGTGATCGCCTCCCGACGCTCGCCCCGAGCGTCCTTCAAGCGGAGCAGCGCAGATGGAGCGGTGCAATCAGGTTGACAACTGATGTCCTGTACCGTAGAGTCGCGCCACCGCGAAGAGCGTAGGTCAAGGAAAAACGCCAAAGAATCGCTCCCTAAGGAGGAGATGAGGCATGACAAAAGTGAGGAAACTTTCGGTCCTGGTAAGTCTCGCCATCGTGTTGATGCTCGTCATCAGCGCTTGTGGCGGAGACGAGGACCCCACAGCTACACCGAAACCCACTGCGGCGCCCACGGCTACCTCTGCCCCGCGACCAACAACACCCCCGACTGCCGCCAGCACAGTGGCCCCGGCCCCTACAACGGCTCCCGGAGCGCCCACTGCCACGCCCGCCCCCACGGCCACACGCGCGCCGATCCCCACCGCAACACTGGCGCCCACGGCTCCTCCTCCCACAGCGGGCCCCACCGTCAAGAGAGGTGGCGTCCTTCGCGTGCGTGATATCCGAGAATGGGCCCCCGTTTGGGATACCTGGAACAGCGTCGGCGGCTTCGTGCCCTTCGTCCAGAACATCTGGAGCAACCTTGTCCGCTACGATTTCGATAGCAACAGCAGGATCGTTCCCGACCTTGCGACTGAATGGACTGCCGCTGCCGATGGGATGAGCTACACCTTCAAGATCCGGCAAGGCGTCACCTGGCATGACGGCAAGCCCTTCACCGCGGAGGACGTGGTCTGGAACCTGAACCGCGGCATCAACCCTCCCGATCCCACCATCGGCTTCAACCGCACGAAGTTCGCCTCCGTGCAGTCCGTTGAGGCTGTGGATGCCCGCACGGTGAAGGTCACCATGCGGCGGCCCAGCGCCTCCTTCTTCCCCAGTGTCGCCGCCTTCTCCGTCCTCATGTACCCACCCCACATCCAAGCCGCGAAGTTCCAGGAGACCCCGGTGGGCACAGGCCCATTCAAGTTCGGAACCTGGGAGCGCAACAACAAGACCGTCCTGCAGAAGAACGATAAGTACCACTTGACCGATGCCGGCGGCGGCGCCCTCCCCTACCTTGACGGCATGGAGATCTTCGTCATCGCAGGCGACCCCGCCCTCGCCTATAGCGCCTTCCGCACCGGCCGCCTGGATTGCGGCTGCGGCCATGACCATGACTTCGTCACCATCAACTCCGACCGCATCAAGCAGGAGTTCCCCGGCGCCCAGGTCTCCCTCGTCTTAGCCGATCAGTTCAACCTGATGTTCAACATGGAAAAGAAGCCGTGGGATGACGTCCGCGTCCGGGAGGCCTTCAGCCGGATGTTGGATAGGCGGGCCCTTCTGCTCCTCCCCCGCGGAGGCTTCGGCAGATTCCCGCCCCATCACATGCCTTCGCCAGAGGTGAACGGCCAGTGGGGTCTGCCCGATGCGGAGATACTCAGATTCCCCGGCTTTGGTTCCTCCTACAGCGCAGAGGTAGCCGAGGCAAGAAAACTTCTCGCCGCTGCAGGCGTGGATCCCAAGACGTTGAACCTCACCTTTTTAGGCATCATCAGCCCTAACGTTGACCCCTACCACATCGCCGCCCACTCGCTGCTCCTCAACAACAGCGGCGCGAACATCAGGCTGGTCCAAGAAGCATCAACCCAGTTCAATAGCTCCCTCCTCGCGAAGGGCTGGGACATCTCCATGACCACCGGCGGCACCTCGTACGACGACCCAAGCGCCATCTTTGTTGACTACATCGTGAGGAACTCGGCTCGCAATAGGGCGAACCTCAACTACGGCGTGGAAGACTTAGTCGCTCAGCAAGAGGGAACGCTCGACTTCACCAGGCGGCGCGACATCGTCTATGAGATCCAGCGCAAGCTCATTCGGGAAGCCACCCTCATCCCCACCGTTTACCAGGTGGACGGCTGGGTTACCCATGCCCATGTGAAGGGCTGGCGTGCGCCCTTTCAGTCGGTCGGCCCCCAGAACCGCATGGAGCGCGTCTGGTTCGATAGGTAAGCCTCTCCCTCCTCGGCTTGACGGAAAGCCCGCCCAGGTAACCTGGGCGGGCTTTCTTTTATCCTAGACCCCTCTGCTGACTGGTGGTTTGAGCTAAATCAAGTGCACAGCACGCCGCAGGTCGGCTGGCCATCGCGATAGGCGAGTGTGCTACACTTTGGCCCGATTTACTCCAGGAGACTATCGTGGACCTTCGCCCCGGCCCCATAGAAGAAGCCTTCCGCAAGGAAGTGCGCGCCTTCCTCGATCAAGAGTTGCCCCCCGACTGGCCCGCCGCCTATCAGGATGATAGGAAAAAGAAAAGCGCTATTGAAAAGAGCTTTCGGAAGAGGCTCGCCGCCAAGGGCTGGCTCACCATGGGTTGGCCCAAGGCCTATGGCGGCCAGGAGCGCTCCGTCTTGGAGCAGATGGTCTATAACGAAGAGCTAGCCAAGCGCAAAGCGCCGCCGGGCCGCAGTATGGGCGTCATGTGGGTCGGCCCCCTTATCCTGCGCTACGGCATGGAAGAGCAGAAGCAAACCCATATCTCCCGCATCGTGGCCGATACGGTGAACTGGTGCACCCTGTACAGCGAGCCAAACGCCGGCTCTGACCTCGCGGGTCTGCAAACGCCCGCCGTGGCGGACGGCGACCACTTCGTCGTGAACGGCCAGAAGATATGGACCAGCGGCGGCCACGAGGCCGATTGGGGCCTGCTGGCGGCCCGCACGGACCCCCAGGCAGAGAAGCACAAGGGCATCAGCATGATCCTGCTGGATATGAAGACGCCCGGCGTCCGCGTGAAGCCCCTCTACGACCTCACCGGTGACCATCACTTCAATGAGGTCTTCTTCGATAACGTCCGCATCCCGCGCTCCAACCTCCTGGGGACGCTCCACGGCGGCTGGTACCAGATGGCCTACGGCCTCCAGTTCGAGCGCTCGTGGATCGCCCAAGTGGTGATGGCGGAGCAGGTCTTTGAAGACCTCCTCAAGTACGCCAGGCAGAACGGCATCGAGAAGGAGCCTATCCTTCGCAGCAAGCTTGCCGAGATCAAAGTCCGCCTCGGCGTTGCCCGCATGCTCTCCCTCCGCGTCGTCTGGATGCAGTCTAAAGGCGGCAGCCCCTCCTATGAATCTTCCATGGACAAGGGCTTCACCAGCGGCCTCCTCCAGCAGATGTCTCAAATCGCCATGGAGCTGCTGCGCGAATACGGCCAGCTGGAGCGCGGAGAACGCCGCGCCCCGTTCAAAGGCGAGATGCAGCATAACCATCGCCTCTGGATGGGTTGGACCATCGCCGGCGGAACCTCGGAGATCCAAAAGAATATCATCGCCCTTCGGGGACTGGGACTGCCAAGGTAGCTCTCTCCGCACTGCCTTCGCTTGTTGCGTCATGACCGCTGTCCTATACTCCGCCCACTGCTTCGCCCAACTGAACTGAAGGAGACTGCCTCATGCTTCTCGAACAGCTCCGCGCGCGCGTCATCGCCTCCGCCCTTAGGTGCGATAGAGCTGGCCTCACCGTCGGCACCCAAGGCAACTACAGCGCTCGAGATAAGGAAACCGGCCTCATCTGCATCACGCCCACCAGCTATCCGTACGAAAACATGAAACCTGAGGACATCGTCGTCGTGAAGGACGAATTGACCATCGTGGAGGGCCGTCTGAAGCCCTCCACGGATACGGACGTCCATACCTATATCTACCGCGCCCGTCCCGATGTTATGGGCATATGCCACACCCACGCCCGCTATTCCAACGTCTTCGGCGCGGTGGGCATGGATATCATGCCCGTCCTGGGCACAGCCCAGCAGCTGGCCGGCGGCGTGGTGAGGGTGCTTCCCTTCACCCACTTCGGCACGGAGCAGGGCCAGCACTCCATGGTGGACGCTTTGAAGGACCGCCGGGCCGTGGTTCTAGGTGGCCACGGCCTCACGTGCATTGGCCCATCCATAGAAGTGGCGACGATGGTGAACATGATGACGGAGGAGAACGCCCACGTCTATTGGATGGCCCTCCAGATCGGCAAGCCGATCCGCGTTCCGGAGAAGATCACAAGGATCTAGCCGATGCCGCCCTGCCTGGTGGCGATAGACTTCGGCACTGGCGCCGTCCGTAGCGTCGTCTTTGACTTCGCGGGCCGGGAGTTAGGCTCGGCCTACCAGGAAATCGCCTATAGCAGTGTCCCAAATGTTCCCGGGGCCACGGAGTTCGATGGCGCGGCCATGTGGGCAACCATCGGCAAGGTGGTGCGCCGCAGCATCCGCGATGCGGATGCTAAATCAAGCGATGTTGCCGCCGTCTCCACCACCAGCCAGCGCCACGGAATAGCCATTGTCGGCAAGTCGGGCGAGACGCTTTACGCCGCTCCAAACCGCGACCCCCGGGGCCGCACCGAGATGGCTCCCAAGGCTGACGCCTTCGCCTATGGCATCAATGGGCGTTGGCCCTCGCCGATTATGGCCCCCTATCGCATCAAGTGGTTCGCCAAACACCAGCCACAGCTCCTGGACAACGCCGCGCACCTCCTTTGCCTGAATGATTGGGTGGCCTATCAGCTCTCCGGTAATGCCGCCCTTGCCGATTCCGGGGCCGCCGAAACGCTCCTTGTAGATATCCGCATAGGCGGCTGGTCCAAGGAGTTGGTCAGTCACTTCAAAGTCCAGCAATCGCTCCTCCCGCCCATCGTGCCGGGCGGCTATCGCATCGGTGGCGTGACCCAAGCGGCGGCCAAGGTCACAGGCCTGCGCAAGGGGACGCCCGTCATCGCAGGCGGCGGCGATTCCCAGTGCGCCCTCGTTGCCTGCCGCGCCGTCTCTCCAGGTGATATCGCCATCGTCGCAGGCACCACTATCCCCGTGATGGGTGTCACAGGCGAGCCGCTGCTGAACGAGGCAAGCCACTGTTGGACGGGCCTCCATGTTCCACCCAAGCAGTGGGTGCTGGAGAGCAACGGCGGCAACGCAGGCATCCTTTTTCGATGGTATCGCGATCAGTTCGGTCGGCCTACCTCTCCCAAGGGCGACGCCTATGGCGATCTTGTGAAGGCGGCGGCCCGCATTCCCCCGGGCTCCGGCGGCATGAAGGCCATCATGGGCCAGGCGGTGATGGACCAAACCAAACCCTACACCATGACCAAGGCCTTCCTCTTTGCCCCGGACTCTCCCGCTCCCTTTGAGACGGCCATCACGAAAGCCCATCTCACCCGAGCGCTCCTGGAATCCATCGCCTATGTCATCCGCGGCAATGAGCGCCAGGTCCGCGAAAGTACCCCTAAAGCGGGCCAGGCCACAGCGATGTGCGGCGGCCTCGCTCGCAGTAACACGATTCTCTCCATCGTCGCCAATGTGTTGAATAGGCCTATCTCCAGGCCGGAGACCTCCGAGCCTGCCGCGCTCGGCGCGGCGATCTGCGCGGCAGTAGGCATCGGCCTCTGCAAGGATTTCTCGGAAGCCGTGGAGCGCATGACCGATATCCGAGTGGCCGCAATACCCGAGAAGAACGCCGCTGCCCAATATGACGCCCTCTACGCTCGCTGGCGCACCCTGGCCGATAGGCTCGCAACCTGGGGATAGCCGATCCTTCTCTAGAACACGCTTGCGAGATGTGGCACATTCCGTGTGAGTGGCACTAAATATTGACAGTGGCACAAAACATGCTATAGTGGCAATATCCGAATACAATCGCCACGTCTACCGGAGCACGCCATGGCTAAGAAACCATTCCGATACACAACCGAAAAAGAGGGCAAGGGGGCCCATGAGAAGGTCTCTATGATACGGGAGGCTGGCGCCACTTACATGGCCGCCAGAGAGGCTGAGGTCCACGTAGGTCCTCAGGGACGCCTGGTGATACCCGCAAAGCTGCGCGAACTGCTGGGCCTCTCTCCCGGGGATTCCCTCCGCGCCCGGGCTGAAGATGGCCGCCTGGTCTTTGAGAAGCGGGATCACGTGCTCGCCCGGCTCAAGGATCGCTTCAAGGCTGTGCCTAAGGATGTTACCCTGGTAGACGCCCTCATAGAGGAGCGCCGCGCTGAAGCTCGGCGGGAGCGTTCTTCGTGAGTGTTATCCCGAAGCTCGTGCTGGATGCCTCCGCCTTGCTTGCCGCTCTCCACGGCGAGCAGGGCGGAGCCGATGTAGAAGCGCGACTGCATGGCGCGGTGCTGTCCAGCGTCAACTACGCTGAAGTGGTGCAGCAGTCTCTCGCGCGGAACGTGGACATCAACGGCTTTCGGGATGACCTGGAGGCTCTTGGCATCATGATTCTCCCGTTCTCCATCGTAGACGCTGAGCGCGCCGCAACGATGTGGCCCGTCACCTCCAAGTTCGGCCTCTCCCTTGGAGACCGCGCCTGCCTTGCCCTGGCCTTGCGCCTCGGCCTGCCAATCATCACAGCCGACCGCATCTGGGGCAGGCTGCAGCTGGGTGTGGAAGTTCGCCTCATCCGGTGATAGCCTGACAAGGCTGATTTTCCGGCCTTTGGCCTAAAAGGAACTCCATGTCCAAGCTCTCTGTCCTCATCACCGCGCGCTTCGATCCCAAGGCCGCAGATCTGTTCGCCCACCGCGCCGGCGTTGACTTCCAAGATTGGTCCAAGCGCGAGCGGCGCGGCTACACCGTTGACGACCTTGCCCCCATCCTCAAGGGAAAGCGTATCTTTGTCACGGAGATTGACCGTGTGAACGATGATCTGCTTGCCCGCTGCCCCGACCTCCGCGTCGTCATTTCCTGCCGCGGCAGCCCCGTCAACGTGGATATCCCCGCCTGCACCAAGCACGGCGTCCTTGTCCTTAACACGCCAGGCCGCAACGCTGAAGGCGTCGCCGATCTTGCCGTCGGCGGGATGATCGTTATGGCGCGCAGGGTTATCCCCGCAGCCAATCTCACCAAGCAGGGCGGTTGGGCTACCAACCAGGGCAGCGTCTACTTCGGCTTCCAGGGGAGTGATCTGAGCGATGCCTCTATCGGCCTCGTCGGCCTTGGCGCAGTGGCCAAGGCTGTCGCACGACGTCTGCGCGGCTTCGGCGCGCGCATCCTGGCCTGCGACCCCTACGCCCCCGATGAGACGTTCAAGCAGCTTGGCGTCATCCGTGCAGACCTGGCGACTGTGGTGAAGGAGGCCGATTTCCTCTCGATCCACGTCCATGTGACACCGGAGACCAAAGGGATGATCGGCAAGGCCCAGTTCGCGATGATGAAGCCGTCGGCCTTTCTCATCAACACCGCCCGCTCAGGAGCCGTGGATACGGAGGCGATGGTGGAAGCCCTCAGGACAAAGCGCATCGCCGGAGCCTTCCTGGATGTCTTTGATAAGGAGCCCGTCGCCGCCGATAACCCCTTGTGCGCCCTGGATAGCGTCGTCATGACGCCCCATATCGGCGGCTCCACGCCAGGCCAGACCAGGGAGCAATCGCGCATCGTGGCCGATCAGCTCATCGCTATCCTGGATGGCAAACAGCCGCCGCACATGGTGAATCCGGAAGTTGCGGAGAAGGCGCTGAAGGGGCTGGCCTAGCCCTCTCTACCCCAACTCCTTTAGCCGCTCCCGCATCTTCGCCAGCTTCTCCTGATACTCCGTCAGCCGCGCCCGCTCCTTCTCCACCACTGTCGCCGGCGCCTTGGAGGTAAAGGCCTCACTGCCCAGCCGCGCCGAAAGCTTCTCTGTCGCCTCCGCAAGGCCGGCAAGCTCCTTCTCCAGCTTCTGCCGCTCCGCCCCGGTGTCCACGAGGCCGGTGGTGGGGATGATCACTCGCATCGCGCCCAGCACGGCCACTCGCGCCCCCTCCGGCGTCGGCGCGGCATGGCCGTCGCCGTAGACCTTCACCGGATTGGCTCGCGCCAGAGTCGCCACGGCCTCTCGATGCGTCTCCACCAGCGGCTTATGCGTCGCCGCATCCACGATCGCCTCCACCTGCCTCATCGGGTCCAGCTTCAGCTCGGCCCGGGCGTTGCGGATCGCCGTGATCACGTCCATCAGGATGCGCACATCTTGTTCCGCGTCGTCGTCAATGTGGAAGGCGTTCGCAATGGGGTACGGCGCGACCATGATGGAAGCGGGCCGCGAGCTGTCCGATGGGAGCCGCGTCACAAGGGACTGCCAGATTTCCTCAGTCACAAACGGCATGAAGGGATGCAGCAACCGTAGCGTCTGCTCCAGCGTGTGTGCCAGCACCGGCAGCGGCGATTGCTCCCTCGGCCCCTTGAGCCGGGGCTTGCTCAGTTCGATATACCAATCGGCATATTCGCTCCACAGGAAGTCGTAGATCTCCCGCTGCGCCTCGCCCAGTTGGAACTCCTCCATCAGTTGGTTCACCTTCGCCGTCGTCCGGTTCAGGCGGCTGAGGATCCAGCGGTCCTCCAGCGGCAGCTCCGTGCCGATGGGCCCGATCTTCCCGCCCGCCTGGTCAATGCTGCTTATCACGAATCGCGCCGCGTTCCATATCTTGTTCGCGAAGTTGCGGCTGTTCTCCAGCTTCGTCGTTGTCAGGCGGGCGTCGTTCCCCGGCGAAGTGCCGGTGGTGAGGGCAAAGCGCAGGGCGTCCGTTCCATACTGGTCAATAACGTCCAGCGGGTTGATAACGTTCCCCTTCACCTTGCTCATCTTCTCGCCGTGCTCATCACGGATCAGGCCGTGGAGGTAGACCGTGCGGAAGGGGACCTCCCCGGTGTTCTGGATGCCCATCATGATCATCCGGGCCACCCAGAAGAAGAGGATGTCATAGCCCGTCTCCATCACCGCCGTGGGGTAGAAATACTTCAGGTCGTCCTTCTGCTCGGGCCAGCCCAGCGTCGAATGGGGCCAGAGGGCTGAGCTGAACCAGGTATCCAGTACATCGCTATCCTGGTGGATCTTCGGTGACCCGCACTCCACGCACGCCTTCGGGTCCTCCTCTGCCACCGTCTTGTGTTTGCACTCGTCGCAATACCAGACGGGGATGCGGTGCCCCCACCAGAGCTGGCGGCTGATGCACCAATCGCGGATATTCTCCATCCAGTTCAGATAGACCTTGGTGAAGCGCTCCGGCACGATCTTTATCTGCTCGTTCGCCACCGCCGCATGGGCCCGCCCCGCGATGCTCTCCACCTCCTCATGATTGCCCACCTTCACGAACCACTGCTTGCTCACGATGGGCTCCACCGGCACGCCCGTGCGCTGGCTGTGGCCTACGGCGTGGCTGTGC
This sequence comes from Chloroflexota bacterium, assembly GCA_016875535.1. Taxonomy (NCBI): domain Bacteria; kingdom Bacillati; phylum Chloroflexota; species Chloroflexota bacterium. The sequence goes on along the minus strand of VGPF01000034.1, from coordinate 12,957 downwards.
TTCTCGATCTTCTCCAGGAGGCCAAGCCGTTCGAACTCGGCGACGATATTCTTCCTCGCCGCGAACCGGTCCTGGCCATTGAACGGCCCGCCGTGCTCGTTGATCGTGGCGTCCGGGTTCATCACATTGATGAACGGCAGCCGGTGGCGCGTGCCGATATCGAAGTCCGTCGGGTCGTGGGCGGGCGTCACCTTCACCGCGCCTGTGCCGAACTCCCGGCTCACGGCGTCGTCGCCCACAATGGGGATCTCTCGCCCGATCACCGGCAGCTTCACCTTCTTGCCGATGAGCTTCTTATAGCGCGGGTCCTCCGGATGGACGGCCACCGCCGTATCGCCCAGGTAGGTCTCCGGGCGTGTCGTCGCGACCACAACGTGGCCCGACCCATCGGCAAGGGGGTACTTGAAGTGCCACAAGCTCCCCTGCACATCCTTGTGCTCCACCTCCAGGTCGGAGAGCGCCGTCTTAGAGACCGGGTCCCAGTTAATGATGCGCTCGCCCTGGTAGATCAACCCCTTGTGATAGAGTTCCACAAAGGTCTTGCGGACGGCCTTGGAAGGCCCTTCCTCCATCGTGAACTGCTCCCGCGACCAATCGCAGGATGCCCCAAGGCGCTGGTGCTGTTCGCTGATGCGCCTTTTGGACTGCAGCACCCACTCCCACACCCGCTCCAGGTATTTCTCCCGCCCCAGCTTGTTGCGGTCCAGCCCCTCTTTCGCCAGCTGGCGATCCACCACAACCTGCGTCGCGATCCCCGCATGGTCGGTCCCGGGGAGCCACAGGCTCGGGTCGCCCTTCATCCGATGCCACCGTATCAGCGCATCCTCGATGCTTGCCGTCAGCGCGTGGCCGATGTGCAGCTCCCCGGTGCAGTTCGGCGGCGGCATGATGATGGTGAACGGCTTCTTGCCCTTCTGGATCTTGGGCTTGAAATAGCCCCTCTCCATCCACGTCTTATACAGCCGCTGCTCAACCTTCTGAGGCTCGTAAACCTTAGAGATGGCGGCGGGCTGCTCGTTCGCTTGCGTCATGCGACAAACTCCAGGAGGGAGGGGATGCCGAATTGCGAGATTTATTGTATCCTATCAGGGTGATAGCAGCGAGTGCTCACCAGCGCTCCTCCTCTCATAAATCCCAACAGGGCGTGACCCGTGACACTCTTCGCAGCCGTTCCTCTCGCGATCTTCATTGGCTATCTCCTCGGTAGCCTCCCCTTCGCCTACTGGCTCGGCCGGCTCAAAGGCGTGGATATTAGGCAGGTCGGCACCGGCAATCCCGGCGCCGCCAATCTCTTTCGCAAAGTCAGCAAAAAGCTCGGCGTCCTCGCCGTCTTTCTGGATGCAGGGAAAGGCGCCTTCGCCCTCGTTATGGGCCACTGGCTTGGCCTCTCGCCAAGCTTAGCGGTCCTGGCGGGCGTGGCCGCCATCGTCGGCCACCTCCACTCACCCTTCCTCCGCTTTCGCGGTGGAGCGGGCCTCGCCACCGTTGTCGGCGTTGCCCTTGTCGCCTCGCCCGTCTCGTGGCTTGCGGGCCTGGCCGTCGGCCTTCCCTATATCATCATCCGCCGCAACACCGGCTGGGGCGTCGGCGCGGGCCTCCTCGTCTTCATCCTCGTCGCCGTCCTTCGCGATGTGGACTGGCAGGTCATCATGGGCATCTCCCTCATCTGTGCCGCCCTCGTCGTTCGCGCCAAGATCGTGGAGGCCATGCCCCGTCAGCCTCTGCGGCAGGTCTAGCGGGCATCCTTACTTCCCGGCAAGCTGTCGTCGCCAGTCTTCTACGTCCACTTCCACCCACGCCTCCGCGAGTTTGTCTTCCTCCACTCGGAAGATGTTTATCCAAGTAACCTTGAACTTCTTCCCGCGCGGCGGCAACCCCAGGAATGGCCCGCCTGTGTGCGTCCCTGTGTCATAGGCTCGCACAACCACCTTGTCGCCTTCGGCTATCAGGTCTTCAAAGTGCGTTTTGATATCAGGGAAGGCCCTGCGCTGAAGCTGAGCCGCCTTTTTGATCCCTGCAGGCCCCGTGACTTCAAGGTTGAGCTTGTTGTGGCTTATATACCGCTTTGCGATCGCCTCATCGGCCACGGCCAGGTTTCCCCTGTTGTAGACCTCGTCCAGGAATCTGCGTACCAGTGCCTTGTTGCGTCTTGCCGGCACAAGAGACTCCTCCCGCAAGTGGGTAATGGGGAGCAGTATCACTCTGACGCCCGGCTTGTTGCAAACCGCTAAGATAGTCGGCGCTATGAGCCCTCGGCCATTCCTCGCAGGCACCCTCGTCATCGAGCTCGGCGAAGTCTACAGCGCCCCGTTTGCCGGGAAGCTCCTGGCCGACCTGGGCGCCGATGTCATCAAGATCGAGTCCCTTCCCAAAGGCGACCCCGCTCGCTCCATGCCGCCCTTCGCCAGATCGCCTTCCCCCGGCGCAGGCCCCCGCGATACCAGCCTTATGTTCGCTTGGCTCAACGCTAACAAGCGCAGCGTCGCCCTGAATCTTCGAACGATTACCGGGCGCAAGCTCCTCAAGGGGCTCCTCGCCAAGGCAGACATCTTCCTTCACAACAAGCAGCCGAAAGACCTGGAGGCCCTAGGGCTGACCTACGAGGAACTTCACGCCCAGTTCCCCCGTCTCGTCGTCGCCTCCGTCACCCCCTATGGGCAGACGGGCCCCTACCGCAACCGGAAGGCCTATCCCTCCACCGCCCTGCACATGACCGGGGCCAGCTGGTACACCCCCCAGCACGTAGACGCCCTCGATGAGCCTCCCCTGTCGCTTCCCGGCCGCCCTGCCGCCGTCATGGGCGGCCTTGCTGTGGCGATGGGCGCCCTCACCGCCATCGTCTCGCGAAAGGTCACCGGCCAGGGCAGCCATGTGGACGTCTCCGAGACCGAGTCCGTGATGCCGACCCAATCCACACCCGTCAACCGCTTCTCCTTTGACGGCATGGTGGAGCCACGCAATGAGCGCATCTACGGCATCGGCCCCTTCGATTTCTTCCGCGTCAAGGACGGCTGGACCAGCATCTTCTTGGTGCAGGACGCCCACTGGAACCGCCTGGTCAAGCTCATGGGCGACCCGGATTGGTCCAAGGACCCCATCTTCAAAGACCGGCGCACCCGGGCGCAGTACAAGGAAGACGTCACGGCGCTCATGCAGCCCTGGCTCCTGGAGCAGACGAACGAAGACTTCTACGTGAAGGCCCAAGCCGCCGACCTGCCCATCGGCCCGGCGCGCACCATTGATAAAACCCTTACCGACCCGCAGTTCGTCAGCCGCCGCATCTTCCGCAAGGCGCGCCATCCCGCAACGGGCGATATGGCCTACCTGCGCCCTCCCTATCTCACCCCCAGCCTCCCCTGGCAGACGCCCGCGCCTTCGCCGCGCCTGGGCCAACACACCAGCGCCGTCCTCATGTCCACCCTCGGCCTCTCACGCCGCCAGCTCACGACCCTTGCCGCCCAAGGGGTCATTGCATGAGCAGGCTGCCCCTCTCCCACATCCGCGTCCTGGAGCTTGGCACCGCCATCGCCTCGCCCTACGCCACCTCCCTCCTTGCCGATGCCGGCGCGGAGGTCGTCAAGATCGAAACGGAACGCCGTCCCGATAACCTGCGCCACAACTTCCCCATGCTCGATGGCGTCGGCGGCGTGAACCGCAGCTTCTACTTCAACATCATCAACCGCAACAAACTCGGCCTCACCATAGACCTCCTGCACCCGGAGGGCCGCGCCCACTTCCTCAAGCTCGTCGGCATCAGCGATGTGGTCATAGAAAACTTCGCCGCAGGCACCATGGAGCGCATGGGCGTCCCTTATGGCGAGCTGCGCAAGGCCAACCCCGGCATCATCCACGTCTCCCTCTCCGGCTTCGGCGCCACAGGCCCCACCAGGAACTACGTCGCCTATGGGCCGCTCCTGGAGTCGGTGGCCGGCTTCGCCATGCTTGGCGGCTACGAGGGCGGCCCGCCCTCCAACTCCGCCTTCGTCTACACGGATTACGTCTCCGCCCTCTATGGCGCGATGCTGGCCCTCAGCGGCCTTGCCCGCCGCCAGGAGACCGGCCAAGGCGCCTATTTCGACGTCTCCCAGGCTGAAGTTACCTTCAACGCCATCCCGGACGCCTTTCTTCAGTACGCCGTCAACGGCTCCATCCCAAAGAAGAAAGAGAACCGCGACGAGTTCATCCCCGTCCACGGCGTCTATCACTGTAAGGGACTTGAGCAGTGGGTCACCCTCGGCGCGCGCACGGAAGAGGAGTGGGCCGCTCTCTGCAAAGCCCTGGGCGATCCCGCCTGGGCCCAGCGCCCGGAGTTCGCCACGCCCGCTTCGCGCGTCGCCCATCAGGCCGAGCTGAACAAGCTCATCGAAGCCTGGACCCGCCGGCACACACCCCAGGAGGCGACGGATATCTTGCAGCAGCACGGCGTCGCCTCTGCCCCCGTCTACAACATCCAGCAGGTCTATGAAGACCCCCACCTCCGCGAGCGTGGGATGTGGCAGGAGATCGTCCACCCCGTCATCGGCAGGCGCCCCGGCTACGCCTCGCCCGCCTTCATCCACGGCGCCTCCCGCGAGATCCGCAAAGCCGCGCCCCTTTGGGCGGAGGACAATACCCGCATCTACGCTGAACTGCTCGGCATGCCCCCGGCTGACATCACGCGGCTGACCGAGGCAAAGGCTCTGGTCTAGCGGGGACTCTTCGCCGCTGTTTCCTCTTTACACGCCCCATCCCTCATGCTACCATCCCGCCACTTTCCCGCCAGGTTGGTTCCCCATGAAAAAGCTCATCATCGCCGTCGGCCTCAACGAGAACGTCACCCGCGAGCAGAACCCCAACGTCGCCCTCTCGCCTGAGGAGATCGCCGCCGATGTCGCCGCCTGCGTCGAAGCCGGCGCCTCCGTCATCCACCTCCACGGCCGCGACCCACGCACCGGCGCCCCCCGCCTCAACGACCCGGACATCTACCTCCGCATCTTCCGTGCCATCCGGCGCGTGGCCGATATCCCTTGTTACCCCACCTATCTCACCATCCCCATGCCGGAGCGCTACCGCCATGTGGAGGCCCTCGCCCAGGACCCCCTGTGCCGTCTGGAGATCGCCCCCATCATCGGCGGCTCCGTCAACATCATCAAAGTGGACCCGGCTACCAACAAGTTCGTCGGCCGCACGCTGGACGATACCGTCCTCCTCGACCCATGGTCCGCCATCATGCACCACATGGAGTTCGCCAAGAAGCACGATCTCTGGGTCTCCCATGACATCTTCGAGCCCGGCATGGTGCGCAACGCCATCACCCTCTGGAAGATGGGGCACTACCACCGCCCCTCCCTCCTCAAATTCTTCCTGGCGGAGAACCACCCCTTCGGCTTCCCGCCGGAGCCGCGCTACCTGGAGGTCTTCGCCGGCATGATCCCCAAGGACATGGACTGCGAGTGGCTCTTCCTCCCCTTCGGCGTCAACTACCAGTCCGCTCTCGAATGCTGGACATGGGCCATCGCCAATGGCGGTCACGTCCGCGTCGGCCTCGGCGATAACCCCGGCGGCCCCGGCTACCTCCCCACGAACGCCGAGCGCGTCCGCGAGATCGCCTCCCTCGCCCGCAGCATGGGCCGCGAGATCGCCACCGTCGCCGATGTGCGCGCCCGCTTCGCACCCATCAAGAAGTAGCCATGCCCGATAGTGAGCTCCCCCTGCCGCCCGATGTCCTCGCCTTCGTTCGCGCCAACCCGCGCACCTTCCTCATCTCCCGACGAAAGGACGGCTCACCCACCGGCCATCCCATGCTCTGCCTCATCGGCGAAGGGCGCATCCAGTTCAGCACCTATCGCAAAAGCGCCAAGGTCCAGAACTTCCAGCGCGACCCCACCGTCGCCTGCCTTGCCACCACCAGATACGACGACCCATCCTTCAAGGCCGCCATCGTCCGCGGTCAGGCCCGCCTTCGCGAAGGTCTCGAGCTTCCCACCCGGGAGACTCCAGAGACAAGCTCCTGGGTCTCCAAGGGCGTCTCCAGCCGCTCCAAGGAACGTCTCGCCAGCGGCAAACGCATCCTCCTTGAGATTCTCCCGTCTGAGGCAGCCATGCTGACGGATGTGAGGAGGAAGCGATAATGCCCCGCGAAAGCATCGCCCTCACGCACGATGAGCTGGTTGCCTTCGCCTCGAACGAGCGCTGGTGCGTCGTCGCCACCAACGATGAGGATGGCGGCCTCTGGGCCGATGCCGCAGCCTGCTGCGTGGCCGATGGGACCTTCTACTTCCGCCTGCCCAGGGAGACCCGCGCCTTCGCCAATATCCTCAAGGACGACCGCGTCTGCTGCATCCTGGAGCGCGCCCCCGCCTACTACGAGATCAAAGGCGCCTCCATCCACGGCAAGGCCTCTATCGTCATCAACGGGATGCTCCTCGGCTCCCTCATCCCGCTCCTGGAGCGCGGCGGTGATCCCGTCTCCGCGGGCGCCCGCGGAGACGTCTACTCCCTGCCCCTGACCGATGTCGCCAGCTTTGACTTTGCCAAGATCAAGGCCAAGGTCTAGTCCCCGCCGTCGTCATCCTCGTCGGCCCTGTTCCCATACGTCCCCACCTTCCCCTTGATCGGCCTGCCGCGATACGTTCCCTTCGGCTCGTCATCGCCCCCAGGCTCCGGCGGGGGCGGCGGCTCCGTGAACAATCGTGGCGCGGGCGCGGGCGTCCCGTTCTGCGGGAACATCAGCTTGCGCACCGGGTAGTTGATCTCTATCCCTTCCGCCGTGAACCGCTTGTGCAGGTCCCGGATAAGCGCGCTCTTCATGCGGAAAGAGCCGGGCCTGTCCGTCGCCCGCATGACGCAGTTGAACGTGATGTTGGAATCGCCGAAGGAAGAGAAGATGACCCGCGGCTCAAAGCTCTTGTCTGCCTCGGGCATCCTGTCCCGGATGGCCAGCATCACCTCCAGCGCCGTCTGCTCCACCCGGGCCAGGTCGCTCTCATAGCTCACGCCGCACTCCGTCGGCACGTTGATGGCCGGGAGAGGCTGGTTGTAGTTCGTGATGACACTGTCCGCCAGCTTCGCGTTCGGGATGACCACGATATTGTTCTGCGGCGTCAGCAGCTTCGTGATGCGCCAGCCCACCTCCTGCACCGTGCCCACCGGCCCCCCGCTCACCTCGATATAGTCCCCCGGCCGTAGCGACCCGTCCGAAAGGACATACGTCCCGGAGATGAAGTTGGAGAGCGTCGGCTGCAGCGCCAGGGCCACCGCCAAGCCGCCGATGCCCAGAGCCGCCAGCAGCGGGCTGATCGAGATCCCGATGGACTGAAGGACAAAGAGGACGCCTATCGTCAGCGTTGTGATGCTCACGATGCGCTTGATGATCGGCAGCGCCTGGTCGTCCCACTTCGTCTCCGTCTTGGAGGCCACCTCCTGCCCGTACCATGTGATCGCCGCTTGGAGCAACCGGCTCAACAGCCAGAAGGCGATCGCGACGGATGTTGCCAGCCACGCCTTGTTGAGTTCGTCTTCAGCTTGGTCCAGGGCGGAGAGGCCTTGGAGCGCGCTGAACGTCCCCTGCACCGTGATGAAGAGGATGATGGGTGTCGAGAAGGCGTGGAGCAGCAGGTCGTCTATATTCGTGCGCGATTTCGCCGTCAGCTTCCGGATGAGCGGAAAAACAACCTTGGAAACGACCCGCCCTGTGATGTAGGAGGCGATGAAGACTCCCACCGCATAAAGCGCTTCGTACAGGATATGGCCGTGTATCGCGTCAGGCACCATGATGACCTCTTGCTATGCAGGCTTCCGGCCGCCGCGCCACCGCAGGTCGGGCTGCCGCGCCGCCCGCGCCTCGTCCAGCCGTCCCACCGGCGCATGGTGCGGCGCCTCATGCAGCAGCGCAGGCGTGGCCGCCGCCTCCTTCGCGATCTGCTCCATCGCCTCGATGAAGGCGTCCAGCGTCTCCTTCGTCTCCGTCTCCGTCGGCTCCACCATCAGCGCCTCCTCCACCACCAGGGGAAAATACATCGTCGGTGGGTGGTAGCCATAGTCAATCAGCCGCTTCGCCACATCCAGCGCTCGCACGCCGTGCCTCTTCAGGTGCGTCGGCGAAAAAACGACTTCATGCATGCAGCGGCGGTCATAGGCCAGGCCGTAGGTCGCCTTCAGCTTCGCCTGGACATAGTTCGCGTGCAGCACCGCGTTCCCGCTCACCTCGCGCAGGCCTGCCGCCCCCAGCATCCTGATATAGCAATAGGCCCGCACCAGATTGCCGAAGTTCCCGTGGAACGTGGAGATGCGCCCAAAGCTCTTGTCCGGCGTCTCCAGCTGGTAGCGCCCGTTCCTGAGCGTCACCACCGGCGTCGCGCAGAAGGGCGCAAGCTCACGGCTCACGCTGATCGCGCCCGAGCCCGGGCCTCCTCCCCCGTGCGGCGTCGTGAACGTCTTGTGCAGGTTCATGTGCACCACGTCGAACCCCAGCTGGCCCATCTTCACCCGCCCCAGGAGCGCGTTGAAGTTCGCCCCGTCGCCGTACACATACCCCCCTGCCATGTGCACCATCCGGCAGATCTCCACGATATTCCTATCGAAGAGCCCCAGCGTGCTGGGCAGCGTGATCATCAGCGCCACCACGTCTCCCGTTGCCAGCGCCTCCTGCAGCCTCCCCAGGTTCATGTTCCCGTCGCCGTCCGCAGGCACGGAGACCACCTGGAAGCCGCACATCGCCGCCGTCGCCGGGTTCGTCCCGTGCGCCGAATCCGGGATGATTACCGTCTTCCGGTGCCCCTGGCCCTTCGCCCGCAGTGCAGCGCGGATCACCTGCATCCCCGCATACTCCCCGTGCGCCCCCGCCACCGGCGGCAGGCTGCACCGGTGCAGCCCGGCGATCTCCGCCAGCATCTGCTGCAGCTCGTGCATCAGCTGGAGCGCGCCTTGGGAAAGCTCCCCATCCAACAGGGGGTGGATGCTGGCAAAACCGGGGTAAGACGCCGCATCCTCGTGCAGCTTCGGGTTGTACTTCATCGTACAGGAGCCTAGCGGGTAGAAGCCCGTGTCCACTCCGTAGTTCAACTGGCTAAGGTGCGTGAAATAACGGACGATCTCCGGCTCACTCACCTCCGGCATCGGCAGGTCGTCCCGCAGGTAGCGCCTCTCCGGCAAGGCCGCCTCCGGCACATCGCACTCCGGCAGCGTCGTCCCTCTCCGCCCGGGCTGGCTCCGGTCCATCAGCAGGCGGCGTTTATCTTCCATCCGCCGCCTCCCGCAAACCTTCGATGAGCGAGTCAATTTCTGCCTTCGTGTTCACCTCGGTGACACAGACCAGCATCCTGTTCGGCGTCCCGGGACTGCTGATATCCAGCCCGCCGACGATCTTCCGCGCCCTGAGCGCCTTGTTGATCTCCGAAGGCGCAGCCGGGCACGTGACGGCGAACTCTTTGAAAAAGACGCCCTCCGTGGCGATGGCATAGCCGGGTATCTTGGCGATCTGCGCCGCCGCGTAGTGCGCCTTGTGGTAGCACAGCTCCGCCACCCGCCGCATCCCCCACTTGCCCAGCGCTGCCATGTAGACCGCATTCGCAATGGCGATGAGCGTCTCGCTTGTGCAGATATTGGAAGTGGCCCGCTCCCGGCGGATATGTTGCTCCCGCGTCTGCAGCGTCAGCACATACCCGGTCTTCCCCTGCCCATCCACCGTCTTCCCCACGATGCGCCCTGGCATCTGCCGCACATGCGAAGCTTTGCACGTGAAGATGCCCACATACGGCCCCCCAAAGCTCATCGGCACCCCCAACGGCTGTCCCTCCGCCACCGCGATGTCCGCCCCGTAGTCCCCTGGCGGCTTGAACAGGCCCATCGCGATCGGGTCTGTGGCAACCACCAAGAGCGAGCCGTGGCTGTGCGTCGCCTTCCCCAACCGGTCCAGGTCCTCCATAGCTCCGGAAAAGTTGGGGCTCTGCGCCAGAAGGCAGGCGATCTCAGGTCCGCCGGCCGCCGTCGCCGTCTCCACCACCTCAACCTCCACGCCCTGCGGCACCGCATACGTCTCCAGCACGGCGATATACCTGGGAGAAACGGTGGCAAGCGCCCGCACCTTCGCCCGCTTTGTCAGGCGGCAGGCCATCAGCGCCGCCTCCGCGAAGGCCGTCGCGCCGTCGTACATCCCCACATTCGCCACTTCCATGTTCAGGAGCTGGCAGCAGAGCGTCTGGAACTCGTACGAAGCCTGCAGCACCCCCTGGCTGATCTCCGGCTGGTAGGGCGTGTAGGCCGTCAGGAACTCGCTCCGCTTCACCAGGTTCCACACCACTCCCGGGATGAAGTGGCGGTACGCGCCTCCGCCCAGGAAGTAGCCCCACTCGTCGCCGCTGGCATTCTTCGCCGCCAGGCGCTGCAGCTCTCGCTTCAGCTCAAGCTCGGAGAGCGGCGGTGGCAGGTTCAGCCCGGGATCGCGAAACTCCTTGGGGATATCGGCGAAGAGCGCGTCAACTCTCTCGACGCCGATGGTGTCGAGCATCGCCCTGCGGTCGCGCTCCGTGGTGGGTAGGTACGGGATCACGGCTATCGCGTCACGTCGTCTCTTGGAGGAGCAGGTCGTAGGCCTTGGAATCCATCAGGCTCTTCAGTTCACCCGTATCGCGCGGCTTCACCTTCACCATCCACCCCTGGCCGTAGGGGTCCGTATTCACAAGCTCCGGCGAATCTTTCAGCGCCGCGTTCGTCGCGATGATCTCCCCGCCTATGGGCGCAAAGAGGTCGGAGACCGCCTTCACCGATTCGATTTCTCCGAACTTCGTGAACTGCGAAAGCCCCTTCCCCTTCTCGGGCAGGTCCACATAGACCACGTCTCCCAGCTGCTCCTGGGCATAGTGCGTGATGCCGATGGTCGCCGTCCCATCTTTCTCCATGCGCACCCATTCATGCTCTCTCGAGTATCGAAGCTCTGGTGGGTTCATGCCTGCCGCGCTCGCCTTAGGCTATCCGCTTATAAAAGGGCAGCGGGACGATCTCCACCGCCACCTTCGTCCCGCGCACGTCAACCGTCAGCCGCGTCCCCGGCTTCGCCAGTTCCCGCGTCATATACCCCATCCCGATATTCGCCTCCAGCGTCGGCGAAGGCGATCCGCTCGTCACCACGCCCACGGCCCTTCCTTCGTGAAAGAGGCTATGCCCATGCCGGGGCGCAACTCCCTTCTGCACGGCGCGGAAGCCCGCCAGCCGCTGGCTCACGCCTCGCCTCTGCGCCTCGTGGATCGCGCGCGCCCCGATGAATCCCTCGTCGCTCCGCACGTATCGCTCAAGCCCAGCCTCGATAGGATTCCTCTCCAGGCTGATGTCATTCCCATGGAGCGGCAGGCCCGCCTCCAGGCGCAAGGTATCCCGCGCCCCTAGGCCGCAAGGCATCGCCCCCGCCTGCAGCAGCGCCTCCCACAGCGCGACTCCCTGCGAAGCGGCGACAACGATCTCGATTCCATCCTCGCCCGTATACCCCGTGCGCGTCACCAGCGCCGGGACGCCCTTCCAGCGGAAAAGGCCTCCGCCGAACCGCTTCAGCGCGCCGAACGATGCCCCGAGCACGGCCGAGGCCCCCTCGATCGCCATCGGCCCCTGCGCCGCGATCATCACCGTCGCCGTCGTCTCATCTTCGAGCGATGTATCGGCATGGCCGACCAGTCGCGCCCGCTCGCCGGCCAGGTGCTTCAGCACCGCCTCGCGATTCGAGGCATTGCAGACCAGGTACCAGCGGCCTGCCTCTTGCCGGAGGGCCACGACATCGTCCAAGATGCCGCCGTTCTCAAGGCACATCAGCCCGTACCGCGCGCGCCACTCCGCTAAGGCTGGCACGTCTGAGGTCATCAGCCGGTGCAGTAGCCTTCCGGCATCGGCTCCCCACAGGCGCACGCGTCCCATGTGCGAAACGTCAAAGATGCCCCACGCGCTTCGCACCGCCCGGTGTTCGGCGATGATGCCCCCATACTGCACCGGCATCTCCCACCCGGCAAAGGGCACCAGCTTGGCCCGAAGACGCACATGCGCCTCATGCAGGGGCGTCTTCGAAAGGAGCGCAGGTGTAGTCACGTCGTGATCTGCCCCACGGCCGCAGATTCGTTTGGCTGCGAAGTATACCATAGCCCTGTGCGCCGCTTTTCATGAATACCGCATGTTGTGGGCCTGCACGCCGAACCCTTACACACCCTTGACTCTTCCTCCTCCACTCCGTACCCTTGCGATGATTCGCTCATGAAAACCGCCTACACAAAACCCCTCCCGAATATCACGCCGGAAGCCCGTCCCTTCTGGGACGCCTGCAAACAACACAAGTTCGTCCTGCCCAAGTGTCGCGCCTGCGGCAACGTCTGGTTCCCTCCCTATCTCCAGTGCAACCGGTGCCTCTCCCCTGACCGAGAATTCGTCGAAGCCAGCGGCCGTGGCGTCATCTGGGGCCGCATCGAAATGAACCAGCCCTACATCCCCGCCTTCGTCAACGACCTCCCCTACGTCGTCGCCCTCATCCAGCTGGAAGAAGGCCCTTTCCTTTACTCCAACATCGTCGGTCTCCCGAACGATCGGATCACCATCGGCATGCCCGTCCGCGTCGTCTTCGAAGACGTCACCCCGGAAGTCACCCTCCCTAAATTCCGTCCCGCCTGATCCGCTCACACCCGGGCACATCTCCTACCTCCCTGCTCCTTGCTCCTCCTTACCTCTGCGCCCTCCGTGGTAGACCCTCTTGTCCTCTCCCCACTTGACGTTAGTACTTATCATTGAAGTAGAGGAACGTATGGCGATACACCCTCAGCCTATGCCACAGAGTTCTGCAGAGCGGCCCCGTTGCGGGACGCCGCGCCGAATGGTACCCGGCGCTCAGCCCCCGCATCGCACTCGCACTTGGCCTAGGCCCACGCGACGAAGGAAGATCGTACGATCTGTCCGTCTTGGACGACTCACAAGCGGGCGTGACCGGCTGACCGATGTCGCCGAGGGCAC
>VGPF01000033.1 GCA_016875535.1 Chloroflexota bacterium | reverse complement strand
TCCTACATTTCTCCGCTCCTCACAACTTGACACTTACGCAGATGGCATGGTATATCTTTACGTGTAAGCCTTCGCCAGGACAGCGAGCCGGGAAGGTGTGACCGCCAAGGCGCGCGGCCGTGCGCCCAACGCAGTCATGCCTTCCCTTTTTCTTTGTCCGGCGTTGTGCGGGCGGTCGCGGTGCGCCGCGCCTAGGAGGCGTGCCGTTGCAGTCTGAGCAAGGCTTGCGCGAAACGTCGGTGGTAGTAGAGGTGTCGCGATAAGCGGTCGGTCGGATAGCGGAGCGATGCGCGTCCCGCCCGTGAGCGGGGCGGGCGAGGAGGCATGACGGCTACATACCCGTAGGCTCACCGCGAGCGTGACCGGCTGACACCAGCGTCGCCGAGGAAGCTCCGAGCGCCAACCCTGTATCCCTACAAACCTCGGAGCAGTGGGCCTGCCCATCCTGTAGCAGTGGGAACTGCTACGTTAAACGCTCGCAAATCTCGTCCACGTCCCTCCCCTAGACCGTCCGCACAACGCCTCCCACCGCGACACCTCGAAACGAATCAACAAACGAAAAGGAGAAAAACACAAACCACCCACAACTGGAACAAGGGACACGACAAGGACCGGGAGAGGTCCCCCTCTGTCACCCTGAGGAGCGGCAATGGTAATCGCCACGACGAACGGGCCTACGCCGTGTGGGTTGCGTGCAAGCCTACGCCCTCTTCTTGCACACGTAATAGTCAATGCCGATGGCGTCCAGGCCAAGATCGCGCTGGGAGTTGAAGGTCCGCACCTCAACAAAGCCAGCCTCCGCCAGGGCACGGCGCACATCGTCGCCGGGGAAATGCCGCTCGAAGATATCGAAGGCGCGCTCGGGCGTCGCGGCATCGCCTCGGCTCACGGTGATGTGCATGCGCCCCGTCCACGTCTCGGGCGAATAGCCCAGGCGGATGCGCCACGTTCGCCCCTCATCGTGGATCGTCATCTCGCCGTTCCACCTGGCGCGAAGGCCCTCGTCCGTATTCAGGTCGAAGTAGAACGTCCCGCCGGGGACGAGGGCCCTGTGGACGCAGGCGAAGAGTCTCCGCAGGTCCTCCAGGGAGGGCATGTGGTTCAGGCTCTCGAAGGTGGAGATGGCGGCGGCGCACTGGTGGTCAAGGGTGAAATCGCGGGCGTCCGCCAGGAGGAAATCGCCCAGGGGCGCGTTTTCGGCGGCGTACATCAACATCATCTGGGAGCTGTCCACGCCGGTGACGCTGAAGCCGCGCTCGATGAGCCGACCGGCGATCTGCCCGGAGCCGCAGCAGACGTCCAGCACCTTTGCGCCTGGGGGAAAATCACGCAGCAGCAGGCGCTCCAGCGCCGGCATCTCCAGGGCGACGGCGCCGGGCCCCCAATACTTGCTGTAGATCCAGGCGAAGTCGTCGTAGGGCGATGGCTCCAGAGGGTCGTTCACGCCGCTCGCCTCCCGCTTGCATTCATGCCCGCTCCTACTTTATACAATTTCACGGCATCCGTCCGAGGTCGCCCATGCCCGTCTACGAATGCATCTGCAGCGATTGCCGCAAGGTCTCGAGGATCTTCACCAGGAGCGTGCACGAGAGGCTCCATCCCGCCTGCTCCCATTGCCAGGGGAGGAACCTCCGGCGCAAGATCTCCCGGGTGGTCATCGCGAAAGGGACGCGGCGCGCGATCCAGGACCTGGTCCGCAGCCGCCTGATGGGCCGTTACGAGGGTCGCGATAAGGCGAGGCAGGCGGCCTGGTCGCGACGCACGGCGAACGAGCTCGGCGAAGCAGGGTCGGACTTCCGCGAGATGGCCGAAAAGGCGGAGGCTGGGGAGGACGTCTGGGACCGTACGATCCGGCGCCGGTGCTGGAGCACAAGCTCAACAGCCATAGCGATAGCGGAGCAAGCCCGCCCGCAGATGCAGGCGGCGAGCGCCACGCCCACTGATCGTCAGCCGTGGCTGGATGCCGTGGCGGCGACGCTCTGGCGCAGCTGCCGCAGCGCCCTGGGGAAGAGGCCCACGAGGGCCCGCCGCTGGCCGCCGCTGGTCAGCACGAGAATCGCCGCCGCGATATAGACAACGGCGAAGATTCCGAGGACGGTGGTCAAGCGCTCGTCCCCCACCGTCTCTTCCACAACCAGCGCCGTGACTATCTGCGAGACAAAGAGGAAGAGGAGCAGCAAACCGCCGCGCCAGTTGATGCGCAGTGAGACGAGCAGCAGCACCGCGAAGAGGGACTGGGCGGAGGTCAAGAGGAACTCGAAGTTCTGCCGGTTGTCCAGGGGCAGTTCAGAGACGCCGCCCTTGTTGATGCTATAGACGATGGGCAGGGTTCCCACCAGGAGCGTCCACTGGTTCACCTTGGAGGAGACCAGGACGCCCAAGCCCATGGCGCCCATGCCTCGGAAGGCGAACATCAGCGCCACGCCCATCTCCGGCGCCTCTGACGCCAGGGGGGCGAGCCACTGGACCAGGATGAACTCGTCTATCCCAAGGTGCTCTCCCGTCTCCACCAGGCTCTCCGCGAAGGGCTCCGCCACGGCCAAGATCGCCGCCGCCGGGATGACGAAGAGGGCGAGGATCAAGATGCGCCGCTTCCGCTTCGGCAGATCGGCCAGGGGCGCCATGGGGCCGCTGATGGTATGGCCCTCTTTCTTTTCGCTCCGGGAGGTGAAGTAGAGATAGCCGCAGAAGAGCGAGACAAAGACGATGACGTCAATGATATTGAGGGAGCCATCGCGGAACAAGCTGCGGATGAAGATAGTGAAGGCCCAAGCCGTGGCCGCCAGGAGGAATGCGAGCTCCACCGAGTGGCTCGTGGCCAGCACCAGGGGCCGGTGGCGGCGCTTGAACCAGAAGATCAGGATGACGGCGGACCAGCCGATGCCGATGAGGAGCCGGTTGGCGCCCGTCATGTTGGCCGCGGCGAAGTGGGCGTACTGGGGATCGTCGGCGGCCTTCCAGGCGAAGACCATGTCCACGGCGTATTCGGGGAGCACAGCGATGAGGGCGACCGCCGCGAGGGCCAGGCCCGCCGAGATCTCCAGCTCGGCCAGCTCGCCTGCCGCGCCCAGGAGGAAGGCGGCGCCCAGGATGGCGACGCCGAAGAGAACGGCCTCGAAGCCGGGCGTGTGGGTGAAATGGGTCAGCCGGAGGACAAATCCGGGAACGGCGATCGCCACCGCCAGGGCGATCCAGGTGAAGGGCCTCCGCATGCTCGCCGATCGGGCGGTCATGCGTTCAGCCGGGTTGTGGGTGTAAGGATGCTCATCGCAGGGGGAGCGCGGGGCTTATTCGATCCGTTGGATGCGGTAGTTGTGGACGCCGCCGGGGGCGGTGACTTGCACCACTTCGCCGGCGCGCTTATCGAGGAAGGCGCGGCCCGTGGGCGATTCCGCCGAGATCTTCCCCAGGCGGAGGTTCACTTCGTTGGGGTGGACGATGTGGTAGATAACTTCTTCATTGAAGGTGAGGTCTTGGACGACGATCTTGCTGCCGACGCGGCAGCGCCCTTCGGCGTCCGACCTGCCGTTGGCCTGGACCGCCTCTTCTATCGTAACGGCGTGGCGGAGGATGTGCTCCAGCTCGCGGATGCGCGCTTCCAGGTGGCCTTGTTTGTCGCGGGCGGCGTCCAGGGGGGCGTTCTCCCGGAAATCCTTGTCCGCCATGGCCTTCCTTATCTCATCGGCGATGACGACGCGCTGGCCCTTCAGCTCCTCCAGCTCCGCTACGGCCTTTTCATGGCCTTCTTTAGTGATCTGGGCGCTCTGGACGAGCCTGGTCTCCTTTGCCGGAGAGGCCTTGACGCTCACCTTTTTGGCCTTCAGGTGGACCCCAAGGTTGGTGGAGGTGATGCCGGACTTGTTGGCATAGGCGAGGAAGGCGCGGATAGCTGCTAGCTTTTCCGCCGTCTCCCCGGCGTTCGCCTCGGTGTAGCTCTCGACCTGGCGGGGGGTCATATCGGCCAGGATGCGCTCCCGGCCAGCCCAGCGGAGGAACTTCTGGATCTGTTGAGGATATTCGGGTTTCTTCTGGGCTTGGCTCGTGGCGAGGAAGCGGGTGACGGCCTCGCTTATGGTTAGCTTCTCCGCATCCGGCATCGGGCGGGCCTCCTCAGAGTGGCGGCGCGATAGGGCGTCTGCATACCAGGTGAAGGGCGCCCCGTGAATCGCCGCACGCGCGAAAGTCATCATACCATAAGAAGGAGCGGCCGGAGTTATCCCTGGACATCCGTTTTTATACTCCGGCGCGTTTGCTATAATGGCAGGGCTACCGGAGGCTGTTCGGATGCTCCGGCTTCCGCGTCTCCCCGCCTGGTAAGGGGGCGGGGCGGCGGGCTAGAGATTGTGGAGTTATGGATCAGCGCGTCGCGAGAAATTTCCTCGTCTATATCCTTATCCTGGTGGCCTGCGTAGCCATCTTCTGGGCCGTTCTGCGCAATCCATCCAGCGGCGAGGACGTGGCGATCACCCAGATCGTGACGCTGGCCAAGGATAAGCAGATCACCGAGATCGTGGTGGAGGGGAACACCGTCACGGCCAAGAAGACGGACGGCACCAAGGTCAAGGCGCGCAAAGAGAGCGGCGTCGGCATCATCGAGATCCTGGACCAGGCG
This sequence comes from Chloroflexota bacterium, assembly GCA_016875535.1. NCBI lineage: Bacteria > Bacillati > Chloroflexota > Chloroflexota bacterium. The sequence continues at coordinate 21,352 of VGPF01000033.1, read as the reverse complement.
GAGGTGCCCATCTCCGGGGAGAACGCCATCCCGGTGAAGGTGAAGGGCAACAGCTCTCTGGGCAACGTCTTCGGCCTGCTGTTGAACTTCCTCCCGATTATCATCATCGGCGCCTTCCTGCTCCTGATGATGCGGCAGGCGCAAGGGACGAACAACCAGGCCATGAGCTTCGGCCGAAGCCGGGCCAAGATGTTCGTGGGGAACCGCACCACCGTGACCTTCTCCGATGTGGCTGGGGTGGAAGAGGCCAAGCAGGAGCTGCAGGAGGTGGTGGAGTTCCTGATGTACCCGGAGCGCTTCGCGAGCCTGGGGGCCAAGATTCCCCGGGGCGTGCTGCTGGTGGGCCCGCCGGGCACGGGCAAGACGCTGCTGGCCAAGGCCGTTGCGGGCGAAGCGGGCGTCCCCTTCTTCAGCATCAGCGGCAGCGAATTCGTGGAGATGTTCGTGGGCGTGGGCGCATCCCGCGTGCGCGACCTCTTCGACCAGGCGCGCCGCAATTCGCCCTGCATCATCTTTATTGACGAGATAGACGCCGTCGGCCGCCATCGCGGGGCGGGCCTGGGCGGCGGCCACGACGAGCGCGAGCAGACGCTGAACCAGATCCTGGTGGAGATGGACGGCTTTGACGCGACGACGAACGTCATCATCATCGCCGCCACGAACCGCCCGGACATCCTGGACCCGGCGCTCCTGCGCCCCGGCCGCTTCGACCGCCGGGTGGTGCTCGATGCGCCGGATGTGAACGGGCGCAAATCCATCCTGACCGTCCACACCAAGGGCAAGCCTGTGGAGCCCGCCGTTGACCTGGAGATCATCGCCAAGCAGACCCACGGCTTCAGCGGCGCGGACCTAGCGAACCTGGTGAACGAGGCTGCGCTGCTGGCGGCGCGGCGCCAGAAGAAGGCCATCAGCATGGCCGAGCTGGAAGAGGCGATTGACCGCGTGTGGGCAGGCCCCGAGCGCAAGAGCCGGGTGGTGAGCGCGAAAGAGAAAGAGATCACGGCCTACCACGAGGCGGGCCACGCGCTGGTCTCCCATCTGCTGAAGGCCGGGGACATCGTCCACAAGGTCACCATCGTGCCCAGAGGCATGGCCGGCGGCTACACGCGCTTCCTCCCGGAGGAAGAGCTCCACTATTACAACCGCACCTACCTCAAGGACCGGATGGCCGTCTCCCTGGGCGGGCGCGCCGCCGAGGAGGTCATCTTCGGCGATTTCACGAACGGGGCGGCAGACGACCTCCAGCGGACGACGTACATCGCGCGGAAGATGATCACGGAATGGGGCATGAGCCAGCAGCTGGGCCCGCGCACGCTGGGACAGAAGCAGGAACTGGTCTTCCTGGGGCGCGAGATCTCCGAGCAGCGCGACTACGGCGACAAGATCGCCGATCAGATTGATGAGGAGATCAAAAGCCTGGTGGACGAAGCCTACCAGCGGGCCGTGGGCACCCTACGCTTCCACAAGGCGAAGCTGGTCCAGATCGCCCGGACGCTCATCACCAAAGAGACGCTTGAAGGCAAGGACCTGCTGGACCTGCTGAATTCGCCAGCGCCTGCGTTGGAAGAGGGCGATACGGGACGGATGCCCGCGCCCGCGCCTTCGCCTGCATAAGACCAAGCGCTCCACCTCAGGCCGCAGGGCCTTACCTGCGCCTCCGTTGACGCTCCCCCATCGCGCGCCTATCATGTGAGCGATTTCCCCGTTCCTGAAGGAGGTCGCGCTTTGTTCAAGCCGAAGGATTTCCGAGACAAGGCCTGCATCGTGGGCATCGGCGAGACGACGTACTCACGCAAGTCAGGCATGACCAACATGACGCTGCAGATGACGGCCTGCGCCCGAGCCATCGAAGACGCAGGGCTGAAGCCGAGCGATATTGACGGCGTGCTGCCCCAGTCGATGGGGCTGACCGCCGAGGACATGGCGACGAACCTGGGCGTGAAGGACCTGCGCTTCTCCTCCAGCGTCTCCATGGGCGGCGCGAGCCCCTGCGCCGCCATCCAGAACGGCGTGCTGGCGGTGGCCTCCGGCGTCTGCAACTATGTCCTCCTAGTCTCCGGGCGCAATGGCTATTCCGGCGCGCGCACCGGGGCGGCCCTTTCGCCGGCCGGCCCCATGCGCACGATGTTCGAGTTCGAATACCCCTACGGGCTCGTGGTGCCGATGCTGTGGTACGGGCCCATCGCGCGGCGGCACATGCACCTCTACGGCACCACCAGCAAGCAGTTCGCCGAGGTGGCCATCGCGGCGCGGAAGCACGCGAAGATGCAGAAGAACGCGCAGATGAAGGACGAGAAGGAGATCACGCTGGAAGACCATCAGAACTCGCCGCTGCTCGCCGATCCCTTCCGCCTGCTGGACTGCTGTCTGCAGACGGACGGCGCGGCGGCGGCGGTCATCACGACGCCGGAGCGCGCGAAGGACCTGAAGCGCAAGCCGATCTATATCTCGGGCTTCGCGGAGGCGCACCCGGATTCGCCCAGCAGCACCACCCAGCGGCCGGACATCACCCGCTTCGGCGTGGCCAAGTGCGCCGACCGCGTCTTTGAGATGGCGGGCATGACGCGCAAGGATATTGACGTGGCGGAGATCTACGATTGCTTCACCTTCACGGTGATCAACCAGATCGAGGATATCGGCTTCTGCAAGAAGGGCGAAGGCGGGCCCTTTGTGGAGAGCGGACGGATCCAGCTGGGCGGCGAACTGCCGGTGAACACTCACGGCGGGCTCCTCTCCCAGGGGCACATCATGGGGATGAACCACGTGATCGAAGCGGTGAAGCAGTGCCGCGGCGCCAGCGATGCGCAGGTGAAGGATGCCGAGGTGGCCCTTGTGAGCGGCTACGGCGACTTCGGCGACGGCGCGCTCGCCATCCTGAGGAGATAAGCCATGACCACCCAAGCAGCACCCCCAGCCCCCAAGCCCCTGCCGACTCCGCTCCCGGATACCCAGCCCTTCTGGGACTTTTGCAAGAAGGGCGAGCTCCGCTTCCAGAAGTGCAGCAAGTGCCACACCTTCCGCCACTATCCCCGGCCCATGTGCCCGAGCTGCGGCTCCTTTGAGTACACCTGGGAGCAGGTGGCACCCAAGGGCAAGGTCCACACCTGGGTGACGGCCATGCGCGCCTTCCATCCCGGCTTTGAGAAGGAAGTACCCCTGCCCATCGTCATCGTGGACATCGAAGAGGCACCGGGTATCCGCATCATGAGCAACTTCAACGACGGCACCAAGCACACCGACTTGAAGATCGGCATGCCGGTGACTATCGTCTTCGAGGAAATCTCGGGCGTACAGGACAGAGCGCAAGTTACTTACGCCCTGCCGAAGCTACGCAAGGCCTAGGCCCTTCGGGCGAGGACAAAAAGGCCCCTCCCGCACGCGTGCGGGAGGGGCCTTTTTCTTGACAGAACGACGGGGCGATACATGCCCCTCACCGCCAGGTTTAGTTCTGTTGACAGGCCTCTTTCGCTTATGGTACGTTGGCTCAGCATCGGAAGCCGAGGTAGCGCCGCGGCGGTGAGGCCGTACGCGTCTGCCAAAGGAAGGTTTTGCTATGGCTTCAATCCTTGAAAAAGTGAACCAGCCGTCCGACCTGCGGAAGCTCAGCTATGAGCAGCTGGACCAACTGGCGCAAGAGGCCCGTGACACGATCATCCGCATCATCACCCAGCGGGGCGGGCACCTGGCCTCCAACCTGGGGATCGTGGAGCTGACGCTGGCGATCCACCGGGTCTTCGATAGCCCCAAAGATAGGATCGTCTGGGATACCACAAACCAGTGCTACACCCACAAGCTGGTGACGGGCCGCCGGGAGCAGTTCGAATCGGTGCGTCTTGAGGGCGGGCTTTCCGGCTTCGGCGAGCCGACGGAGAGCGACCACGATGTGCTGGCGGCGGGCCATGCAGGGACGGGCCTTTCCGTGGCCCTTGGCGTGGCGCAGGCGCAACTGGTGAAGAAGCAGCCCGGCTGGGTTATCGCGGTCGTCGGCGATGGGGGCATGACCTCCGGCCCGAGCCTAGAGGCGGTCAACAATATCATCGGCCTGCACCCGAAGAACCTCATCGTCATCCTGAACGATAACGGGATGTCCATCTCGGACAACGTAGGCTTTCTGACGGGATGGCGGCAGAGCGTGGTCACCCACCCGGAGTATCGGGCGATGGTGGAGCGGGCGAAGCGGCTGACGAAGAAGATGCCCCACGGGGAGGCGGCCTATCGCCTGGTGAAGCGGTTCAAGGCGAGCGTGGAGGGCCTGACCCTGCCGACGACGTACTGGGCGGGCATGGGGTTCAATTACATCGGCCCGCTGGACGGGCACGATATCAAGGCGATGGAGAAGGCGATGCGGCAGGCCCAGCGGGTGACGGATAAGCCCGCCCTGCTCCACGTGATCACGCACAAGGGCAAGGGGTATGAGCCCGCCGAGCAGGACCCAGTGAAGTTCCACCAGCCCAGCTCGCCGCTTGGGGACGGCTCGGGCGCGCCGACGTACTCGAAGGTCTTTGCGCAGACGCTGGCGCGCATCATGAAGGACGACCCGAAGGTGGTGGGCATCAGCGCGGCGATGCTGGAGGGCACGGGCCTGGTGGAGGCGAAAAGGGCCTTCCCGGACCGGGTCTACGATGTGGGCATAGCGGAGGAGCACGCCATGAGCATGGCGGCGGGCCTGGCGCTCGGGGGGACGATCCCCTTCGTCTCGATCTACTCCACGTTCATGCAGCGCGCCTTCGACCAGATCGTCCACGACGTTTGCCTGCAGAACCTGCATGTGGTGATGATCGCGGACCGCGCAGGCCTGGTGGGCGAAGACGGCAAGACGCACCACGGGGCGTTCGATATCTCGTACATCCGGTGCATCCCCAACTCCATCGTCTGCGCGCCCAAGGACGAGAACGAGCTGCAGCACCTGGTCTACACCAGCTATAAGCACAAGGCGCCCTTCGCCATCCGCATCGCGCGCGGGGCGGGGGTGGGCGTGCCGCTGGAGGCGGAACTTCGCGAACTGCCCATCGGCAAGGGCGAGGTGGCGCGCCAGGGAACGGACGTGGCGATCGTGGCGCTGGGCAAGCCGGTGACGGCGGCCCTGCAGGCGGCCGAGGCCCTGGCGAAGGAGGGCATCTCCGCCATGGTGGTCAACGCTCGCTTCGCCAAGCCGCTGGATACCGAACTTCTTCTGAACGCCGCGCACAGCACCAAGCGCATCCTGACGGTGGAGGAGAACGTCCTTCCCGGAGGCTTCGGCGACGCGGTGCTTGAGGCGCTGGCGGACGCGAGGGTTGAGGGGGTCGCCGTGGAACGGCTGGGGATGCCGGATACGTTCATCGAGCATGCAACGGCGGCGGCGCAGCGGAAGCGCCTGGGCCTAGATGCAGAGGGCATCGCGGCCCGGGTGCGGAAGGCCTTCTTCAGCAACGGCGCGGCCGCCAAGCGGAGCAAAGCCAAGGTCGGCGAGCCGGCGGGCGTCTAACGAGAGGCCCCATGGACCTCCCCAGTGTATTCACCCGCTACCGCCCGGCGATCACGCAGGGCCTCCGGGAGGCCCTGACGGAGAGCGACCTGCCGCTCTACGGGATGCAGCGCTACCATCTGGGCTGGCAGGACGAGCACGGCAAACCGCTGGAAGCGAACAGCGGCAAGGCCGTGCGCCCGGCGCTCTGCCTCTTTGCCTGCGAGGCGGTGAGCGGCCAGTGGCGCACCGCGCTGCCGGCGGCCATCGCGGTGGAGCTGATCCACAACTTCTCCCTGGTGCACGACGATATCCAGGACGGCGACACCCACCGCCGCCACCGGGCAACGGTGTGGTACCTGTGGGGCCACAGCCACGGCGTGAACGCGGGCGACGCGATGAACATCCTGGGGAACCTGGCGATGTTCGGGGGAGACGGCGCGGCGCTGCCGCCGCAGACGGCGCTGACGGCCTCGCGCATCCTGACCAAGGCATGCGCGGACATGATCGAGGGCCAGGTGCTGGACCTGAGCTTCGAGCAGCGCGCCGCGGTCCGCGTGGACGATTACCTGGTGATGATCAGCAAGAAGACGGGCGCGCTGCTGGCGGCCTCGCTCCACATGGGAGCGGCCATCGGCACGCGGGAGGAGCGCACCACCGCCGCGATGCTGGAGTTCGGCAAGGGGCTGGGGCTGCTCTTCCAGGTGCGCGACGACATGCTGGGAGTGTGGGGCAAGTCTGAAGTGACGGGCAAGTCCGCCAGCAACGATATCCACCGCCGCAAGAAATCGCTCCCGGTGGTGCACGCCCTAGAGCATGCGAAGGGCCCGTCCCGGGACCGCCTGCAGACGATCTACAAGAGCGACACGCAGCTGACCGATGCGGACGTGGCCGACGTGCTGACCATCTTTACTGAAGTGGGAAGCGCGCGCTATTGCGAAGAGCTGGCCCAGCAGACCGCATCGGCGAGCCTGCGGCACATCGAAACCATCGAGATTGCTCCCCAAGCCAAGCGCGAATGCGCTAAGATGACCCGGTTCCTCCTGGAACGGGAATACTAGAAAGCGACAACGTATGGGTGTGCCTGCATCCCAAATGTGGACGGTGGCAAGCTACGTGCTGCGCAAGCGGCTAACGTTCCAAAATCGCTACCCGCTGGTGCTGATGCTCGAGCCGTTGTTCAAGTGCAACCTGGCCTGCGCCGGGTGCGGCAAGATCCAGTACCCCGCGCAAGTGCTCAAGAAGAACCTGCCCCTGGAGAAGGCGCTGGCCGCGATGGACGAATGCGGCGCACCGATGATCAGCATCGCCGGGGGCGAGCCGCTGCTCTACCCGCAGATCGGCGAGCTGGTAGAGGGGCTCATCAAGCGGCGGAAATACATCTATCTCTGCACGAACGCGCTAGTGCTCAAGGAGAAGCTGGAGCAGAACCTCTTTAGGCCCTCCAAGTATTTCAGCTTCAGCGTCCACATGGACGGCATCCGGGAAGACCACGACGAATCGGTCTGCCGCGACGGGACGTACGACATCGCGGCGGAGGCGATCCGCGAGGCGGTGAAGCGCGGCTTCCGCGTCACGACCAACACGACGCTGTTCAACACGGCCAAGCCGCTGAACGTGCGCAAGTTCTTCGACGAGATGATGGACCTGGGCGTTGAGGCGATGATGCTCTCTCCCGGCTACAGCTACGCCAAGGCGCCGGACCAGCAGCACTTCCTCCACACGGAGGAGACGAACAGGCTCTTCTCGGAGATCCTCTCCAACCCGAAGAAGAAGTGGACGTTCAACCAATCGCCGCTCTTCCTGCAGTTCCTGATGGGCAAGCAGCACTACGAGTGCACGCCCTGGGGGATGCCGCTCTACAACAACTTCGGCTGGCAGCGCCCATGCTACCTGCTGCAGGAGGGCTACGCGGCGACGTACACGGAGCTGCTGGAGACGACGCCCTGGGAGCAGTACGGGAAGAAGAGCGGGAATCCGAAGTGCGCCGATTGCATGGTGCACAGCGGCTATGAGGCCACCGCCGTGAACGCCACCTTCGCCTCCTTCAAGGGTTTCAAAGACACCGTGGCGGCGACGGTGCGGGGGAAGCCGTAGCCATGGCGGACGAGAAGAGCCTGCAGGGGTGGATGCCGACCATCGGCGGCGAGATGACGCTGGAGCGCATCATTGACCTGGCGTTCGACTATCGCGGCAACACGACGATCGTGAAGGGCGACGGTTCCGAGGTGACGGGCTATCTCTTCAACCGCAACAAGAGCGCGAAGGAGCCCTTCATCCAGTATTTCGACGAGCAGGGGAACGGCCCCTTCACGCTGCCCTACAGCCAGATCAAGACGATCAAGTTCACCGGGAAGGATATGGCTGCGGGGAATAGCTATGCCGCCTACCTGGAACGCAAGAAGCGGCAGCAGGAGACGGGGGCGACGGCGCCCCTGAACGCGGCTGAGGAGGAGGCATGATCGTCTTTGTGGCGGCGCTGCGCCGGGAGCTGAACGACCTGCACTCGCTCGTGCGCATCGAGCGCCGGGATCGCGTGGGCCGGATGATCGTGGCAACGGGCACGTCCAAGAACGCCAAGGTGGCCCTGGTGCAATCGGGCATCGGGCGGGAGCGCTCGCAGGAGGCGACCCGCTTCGCCATCGAGCAGCTGCGCCCGGACGTGCTGCTCTCCATCGGCCTTTCCGGGGGGCTTGCACAGAGCGTCCAGGGGGGCGATCTTATCCTGGGCGGGCGGCTGCTTGCCTATGACGCGGCGGGCAATCCCCTGGGCGAGCCCATCGCCGCCGAGCCTTCGCTCCACCGGGACTGCGCCAAGGCGCTAGAGCAAGAGTTCATCCCCGTCCATCACGGCGACGTAGTGAGCGTGCCGGAGGTGATGCCGGGCCAAGCTGAGAAGCAGCGGCTGGCCACCGCCTCAGGCGCGAAGGCGGTGGATATGGAAAGCTACTGGGTGGCGAGCGAGGCGCGGAAGGCTGGTGTCCCGTTCCTAGTGATGCGCGCGGCTTCGGACACGCTGGGAGAATCGCTGCCGGACTATGAGCGCTTCCTGGACGAGATGGGCGAGGTGCGGCCGATCCACGCCGCCTGGTATTTCCTGACACATCCGGGCGGCCTTGCCGCGGCCCCCGGCCTGGCGCAGAATGCGCGCCGGGGCGGGCGCTATATGCAGGCCTTTTGCGAACTATTCTTTACCAAAATCTATAGGGGCGCGCCCGTCCGGCGATGAAGGCCCTGGTGACAGGAGCCACGGGATTCATCGGCGGCAATCTGGCGCGCGAGCTGCTGGCTGGCGGCGCCGAGGTGCGCGCCCTAACGAGGCCGAAGGGGGACCGTAGGGCCATCGAGGGACTGAACGTGGAGGTAGCGGAGGGAGACTTGCTGGACAAAGGGTCGCTGGGGCGGGCCATGGCCGGGTGCGACACGGTCTTTCACGTGGGCGCGGTGTACGCCTTCTGGCCGCCGAACCACGAGCTGATCTATCGAACGAACGTGGAGGGGACGACGAACGTGCTGGCGGCGGCGAAGGCGCAGGGCGTGCGGCAGGTGGTGCACACGAGCTCCTGCTCCACCGTGGGGATCCGGAAGGACAAACAGCCAGCCGACGAGACGGCGCAGGCGGGAAGCGATGACCGCATTAAGGGCTACAAGGACTCCAAATACCTGGCGGAGCAGGCGGCGATGCGCTGCGCCAAGGAAGGCATGCGCGTGGTGGTGGTGAACCCAACAACGCCGATCGGCCCATGGGACGTGAAGCCGACGCCCACCGGCAGGATCGTGGTGGATTTTCTGAAGGGCCGGATGTTCGGCTATTTGAACACGGGGCTGAACCTCGTGCATGTGCGGGATGTGGCGCGGGGACATATCCTGGCGGCGGAGAAGGGGCATTCGGGAGAGCGCTACCTGCTGGGCAACCGCAACATGATGCTGAAAGAGGTCTTTGCCGCGCTGGGGCAGATCACGGGGCGCAGGCCGCCGAAGCTGCGCGTCCCGTACGCCGCCGCCCTGGGTTTCGCCTATGTGGACGAGCTCATCGAAGGGCGGCTCCTCCGCAAGCGGCCGACGGCGGCGGTGGGCGAGGTGAAGCTTTCGCGCAAGCATATGTACTTCGACGGCTCAAAGGCCGTCCGCGAGCTCGGGATGCCGCAAACCCCTGTGGAAGAGGCGCTGAAGGAATCGGTCCACTGGTTCAAGGCGCACGGCTATGTCTGACCCACAGACCCAACCGCGCACGGCGCAGATCACTCACCTGCGCGGAGCGGCAGGCTCCGCCGCAGAAGACCTGCTCCTGCAATCGCGCATGGATACGACGATCCAGCGGGCGACGCGCAACCTCATAGGCATGCAGTACCACAAGGGTTACTGGTGGGGCGAGTTGGAGAGCAACTGCGCCATCCAGGCGGAGTTCCTGCTGTTGACGCACTTCATGGGCGTGCCGGACCCGGCGAAGTGGCGGAAGATCGTCACTTACATCAAGCGGCGCCAGCTTCCGGACGGCGGGTGGCCCATCTGGTACGGCGGCCCGAGCGACCTCAGCATCGCGGTGGAGTGCTACTTCGCGATGAAGCTGGCGGGGGTGGACCCGAACGAGCCCGCGATGGCGAAGGCTCGGGCGTTCATCCTCTCCAAGGGCGGCGTGCCAAAGACGCGCATCTTCACCAAGATGTGGCTCGCCCTCTTCGGCCAGTGGAAATGGTCGGGCGCGCCGGTGCTCCCGGCGGAAGTCATGCTGCTGCCGAACAATTCGCCCTTCAGCATCTACGAGTTCGCCAGCTGGGCGCGCGGCACCATCGTGGCCTGCATCGTGCTGCTCAATGTGAAGCCGGTCTGCCCGGTGCCCGAACCGGCGAAGATTGACGAGTTCTATCCGCTGGGGCGCGAGAAGACGAAATACACCTTCGGCAAGGAAGAGAGCTTCCTGGGCTGGAGCTCCTTCTTCATCGCCGCCGATAAGGCGCTGCGCGTGTGGGAGGCGAGTCCGGTGAAGCCGCTGCGGAAGAAGGCGCTGGACAAGGCCGCGGCGTGGATCATCGAGCGCCAGGAGACGGACGGCTCCTGGGGAGGCATCCAACCGCCGTGGGTCTACTCGCTGATGGCGCTGAAGAGCCTGGGCTATGCGAACGACCACCCAGCCATCGCGAAAGGCATGGCCGGGTTCGATAGCTTCGCCAGGGAGACGGAGGATACGTTCTGGACGGACGCCTGCGTTTCCCCCGTATGGGACACGTGCCTCGCGATGCTGGCGCTGCAGGACGCGGGCGTGCCTGCGACGCATCCTTCCCTGGCTCGGGCCACGGAATGGCTGCTGAAGGAGCAGGTGCTGCACCGCAAGGGCGATTGGGCCGTGAAGCGGCCGAAGCTGGAGCCGGGCGGCTGGGCCTTCGAGTTCGAGAACGACGTCTACCCCGATATAGACGATACGGCGATGGTGCTGGTGGCCCTGCACAAGATGGGTTGGGACAAGGACCCCAGGATGCAGCTGGCGATCGAGCGGGGGGTGCAGTGGCTGTTCGGCATGCAGAGCAAGAACGGCGGCTGGGCCTCCTTCGATGTGGACAACACGAAAGGCTTCGTGCGCGAGATCCCCTTCTGCGACTTCGGCGAGGTGCTGGACCCGCCGACGGAGGATGTGACGGCGCACGTGCTGGAGATCCTGGGCCGCCTGGGCTACCGGGCCTCCAACGACAAGGCAACGAAGCGCGGCCTGGACTATCTGAAGGCGACGCAGAAGGCGGACGGCTCCTGGTGGGGGCGCTGGGGTGTGAACTATGTCTACGGACAGGGCGCGGTGCTGCCTGCCCTGAAATGGCTCGGGGAGGATATGCGGCAGCCCTACATCCGCAAGGCGGTGCGCTGGCTTGAAGAGCGGCAGAACGCCGACGGCGGGTGGGGAGAGACGATCGAGAGCTACGCGAAGCCGGAGCTGGCAGGCCGGGGGCCCAGCACCGCCTCGCAGACCGGGTGGGCGCTGCTGGCGCTCATCGCCGCCGGGGAGGCGCGTGGTGCGGCGGCGCGCAGGGGCGTAGAATATCTGGCGAAGACCCAGCTGCCGAACGGCTCCTGGGACGAGCCGCACTACACCGGCACGGGCTTCCCCATGGACTTCATGATCAATTACCACCTCTACCGCGATTATTGGCCCCTGATGGCGCTGGGCCAGTACCGCCAAGAGGTCTACGGCCGGAAGGAGCACCGCGATGGCCGAGCATAAGGCCGGGAAGGGCGGACTTCCGCTTCCCCTCATGAACGCGAAGCAGGGGCAAAAGCAAGCTGCTAGCAACGAGCATGTCATAGCCAGGCGGCGGCTCTCCAAGGTCGTCCAGGTGGGCAACGTCTTCGTCGGCGGGATGCACCCCGTCGTGGTCCAATCCATGACGGACACGGAGACGGCGAACATCGAAGCGACGGTGGCTCAGGTGAAGCTCCTGGCGGAGGCCGGCAGCGAGCTGGTGCGGGTCACAGTGAACAGCGACGAGGCGGCGGCGGCTGTCCCGGAGGTCCGCAAGCGCCTGGACGCCATGGGGTGCACGGCGCCGCTCATCGGCGACTTCCATTTCATAGGCCACCGGCTGCTGCGGGACCATCCGGCCTGCGCGAAGACCCTGGCGAAGTACCGGATCAACCCGGGAAACGTGGGGCGCGGGCCACGGCACGATGAGAACTTCCGCACCTTCATCGAGATCGCGAGGGAGCTGCATAAGCCCGTCCGCATCGGCGTCAACGCCGGAAGCCTGGACCAAGAGGTCCTGATAAAGAAGATGGATGCGAACTCGAAGCGCGCCCAGCCGATGACCGGGGACGACGTGGAGCGCGAGGCGCTCATCGAGAGCGCGATGGCCAGCGCGCAGGCGGCGGTGGACCTGGGCCTGCCGGAGGACAAGATCATCATCTCGTGCAAAGTCTCGCGCCTGCCCCAGATGGTGGAGGCCTATCGCGAGCTGGCGCGGCGCTGCGAATTCCCTCTGCACCTGGGCCTCACGGAGGCCGGCATGGGGACGAAGGGCATCGTGGCGACGACGGCGGCGCTCTCCATCCTGCTCTATGACGGCATCGGCGACACGATCCGCTCCAGCCTGACGCCTGAGCCTGGCGGCGACCGCGCGAAGGAGGTGCGGCTCTGCCAGGAGATCCTGCAGGCGCTGCACCTGCGCTCCTTCCGCCCGGCCGTGACCTCCTGCCCCGGCTGCGGTCGAACGACCTCATCGCTCTTCCGGGAGCTGGCGCGGGATATCCAGACGCACCTGGATGCGAAGATGCCTGTGTGGCGCACGCAATACCCGGGAGCGAAGGACCTGAAGGTGGCGGTGATGGGCTGCGTGGTGAACGGCCCCGGCGAATCGCGCGCCGCCGATATCGGCATCTCGCTCCCCGGCTCAGGGGAGGCGCCGCGGGCGCCGGTCTTTGTGGACGGCGAGCGGAAGACCTTTCTGGAGGGCCCGACGATCGCCAGCGACTTCATCACCATGGTGGAGGCGTACGTGGCGGACAAGTGGGGCCGCGCGTAGGCCAGCCTCGGCCTGCCCGGGGATGGGCGCGATGACACAGACGCCGGCCCGAACAGCCGACTTGAGCGAAGCCTTCGCGGCATGCGAGCGCCTGGCGAAATCGCACTACGAAAACTTCACCGTCGTCTCCTGGTTCTTCCCGAAGCGCCTGCGCCCGTCCATGTACGCCGTCTATGCCTTCTGCCGCCACACGGACGACCTGGGCGACGAGGCGGCGGGAGACCGCATGGCGCTCCTGGACGCCTGGGAGACAGACCTGCGCCGCTGTTACACCGGAACGCCGGAGCATCCGTTCCTGCAGGCGCTGCAAGGGACGATCCAGCAGCACCAGATGCCGAGGGATCTCTTCCTGCGGCTCATCGAAGCGAACCGGATGGACCAGCGGATCAAGCGCTACCCCACGTACCAGGACGTGCTGCGCTACTGCGAGCATTCGGCGACGCCGGTGGGCAGGATGGTGCTGCACGTCTTCGGCTATCGGGACGAGGAGCGCGGGAGGCTTTCGGACGCGACGTGCATCGCGCTGCAGCTGGCGAATTTCTGGCAGGACGTCCGCCGCGACCTGGCGATGGACCGCATCTATATCCCCCAGGAGGACATGGCGCGCTTCGGCTACAGCGAGGCGGAGCTCCGGAAGGGCGTGGCGAACGACGCCTTTCGCGCGCTGATGGCGTTCGAGGTGGAGCGCGCACGCGGGCTCTTCCGCGAGGGCCTGAAGCTGGTGGACAAGGTGGAGGGCGAACTGCGGCTGGACCTGCGCCTCTTCAGCGACGGCGGCCTCTCTACCCTGGACGCCATCAAACGCCGCCGGTACGACGTGCTTTCGGCGCGGCTGACGGTAAGCAAGATAAAGAAGGTCAACCTGATGCTGACGGGCTTCGCGCACCTGGCGGCCATCAAGCTCTTCGGCGGAGGGCGCCGTGGGTAAGGCCATGCACACCGAGCCGTCGCTCGCCGAAGCCTACCGCTACTGCCAGGGGCTGACGAAGCGCCGCGCCGGGAACTTCTACTACGCCTTCCTTCCCCTGCCGCGCGCCCAGCGGATGGCGATCTACGCCGTCTACGCCTTCAGCCGGGTGAGCGACGACTATTCGGACGAGGCGCTGCCGACGGAGCGAAAGCTGGCGCTGTTGAACGAGCACCGGGCCCGGCTGCACGAGTGCTACGCAGGGAAGCCCAGCGGCCCGGTCTTCATCGCCCTTGAGGATGTCATCAAGCGGTACGCCGTCCCGCAGTCATATTTCGATGAGCTGCTGAACGGCGTCGTGCAAGATCTCACGGTGGCCAGATATGCGAACTTCGCCGAGCTGCGGGGCTATTGCTACCTTGTAGCCTCCGTCGTCGGGCTCATCTGCATCAAGATATTCGGCTACAAGGACCCGAAGGCCGAGCAGCATGCCGTTGACCTGGGGATCGGGATGCAGCTGGTCAATATCATGCGCGATGTGCAAGAGGACGCTGAGCGCGGGCGCTGTTATCTGCCTCAGGACGAGATGGCGAAGTTCGGCTATAGCGAGGCTGACGCGCACAAGGGCGTGGTGAACGACGCCTTCCGCACGCTCATGAAGCTTCAGGCAGAGCGGGCCCGGGAGCACCTGGACGCCGGAAACCGGCTGCTGCCGCTCATCACGGGGAAGCGCGCGCGGGTCTGCCCGGCCATCCTTCGCGGGCTCTACGCGAGCATCCTCAAGCACATCGAAGAGCGGGGCTATGACGTGTTCACCAAGCGAGCGCGGCTCTCCGCGAGAGAGAAGACATGGATCGCCCTCAAGATATGGTCGGCAACGACCGTGAAAAACCTGCTGCCGGCAAAAGCGTCGTCGTAGTCGGCGGCGGGCTTGCCGGAATCTCGGCCGCCATAGAGCTGGGCGAGCGCGGCTATGGCGTCACGCTTCTGGAGAAGCGGCCATACCTGGGAGGGAGGGCCTTCTCGTTCGTGGACAAGGAGACAGGCGTGGAGGTGGACAACGGCCAGCATGTCTTCATGAAGTGCTGCACGGCCTATATAGCCCTGCTCAAGAAGCTGGGCGTTGAGGAGAGGACGCGGGTGCAGAGCCGCCTACGGGTGAACGTCACCAACGGCAAGGGCGTCTCATCTGCCATCTACCGCATCGGGCTGCCGCCGCCCCTGCACTTAGGGCCATCGCTTCTGGGATACAAGCACGTGAGCCTGGGAGACAAACTGCGCATCGGGCGGACGGTGCTGAAGATGCAGCGCATGTCTCTTGCGAAACGGCGCGCGCTGGACGGCGTGAGCTTCTACGACTGGCTCAAAGGCCAAGGGCAGAGCGAGCGCTCCATCGAGACGTTGTGGAACCTCATCGTCCTGCCGACGTGCAACGACGACGCGAAGCATGTGAGCGCATCCCAGGCGATCATGGTCTTTCAGGAAGGCCTTCTGCGCGATGCGGCGGGCGCGGACATCGGCTATTCGAGGGTGCCGCTTTCAAAGCTGCTCGCGGAGGAGGCGGCGACCGCCATCAAGGCGCATGGCGGCCAGGTACGGCTGGACCGGACGGCACAGCGGTTGGCGGGCGATGGCAGCAGAGTCACAGGCGTGGAGGTCTTCGGCCAAGGGATGCTGGGCGGTGACGCGGTTGTGCTGGCGCTGCCGCCAAAGGCGATGCTGGAGCTGCTTCCCGAGTCCCTTCGACAAGATGCCTTCTTCTCCCGGGCAAACAAGATCACGATGTCGCCCATCGTCAACCTGCACTTCTGGTTCGATAGGAAGGTGGCCGATTGGGAGTTCGTCTCATTCCTGGACAATGCCGCCCATTGGGTCTTCAATAAGTCGGCCATGTCAGGAGATGGAACAGGTCCCGGGCAGTATCTCAGCGTCTCTCTCAGCGGCGCGCATGCCTATATTGATATGCCGAAGGACGAGCTGAAAGCGCTCTTCCTCTCTGAGCTTGGCAAGGCCGTCCCAGGAATCAAAGGGGCCAATGTGACCAGGTTCATCGTCGTCCGGGAGCGCTTCGCCACGTTCACGCCTGCCCCAGGAACGGCGGCGAATCGTCTCCCTTGCCGCACGCCGGTGCCGAATCTCTTCCTGGCGGGCGAGTGGACGGACAATGACTGGCCGTCCACGATGGAGGGCGCGGTGCGAAGCGGCATTGCAGCGGCCCGCGAGGCGGCACAGGTGTTATGAAGCACGCACTTATCCTGGCGCCGTTCGCAGAGGCTTCCGCAAAGCGGCTTGGCGAGAAGATGCAGGTCACGCACGAGAACTGGCTGGAGGCCGGGCGCATCTACGACCCGGAGGAGCTGGGCCGCCGGCTTGCGGCGGAGCAGGTGCACTATCTGGTAGTGGAGGCTGACTTCGTCTTCGAGGAGACGTTTGAGGCGGCAAAGGGCCTGGAGCTTGTGGGCATCTGCCGCAACGCGCTCAATCACGTGGATATAGATGCCGCCACGAAGCACGGCGTCCTAGTAGTGAATGTCCCTGGACGGAACAGCCTCGCTGTGGCGGAGCACACCATCGGGTTGATGCTCGGCCTAGCGCGGCGCATCCCTCAGGCAGACGCCTTCATCAAAGGCGGCGCGTGGGAGGACCCTGTGGGGGGCTATCGCAACTTCCGCGGGACGGAGCTTGCGGGCAAAATTGCGGGTATCGTGGGGCTTGGCGCAATCGGCCGCCTGGTGGCAAAACGCCTTGCCGCGATGGAGATGCGCCTGCTGGCATTCGACCCGTATCTCGATGCGCGCCTCGCCTCATCCCTCGGCATCCAGCTGACGACGCTGGATGACCTCCTGTCGCGGAGCGACTACGTGCTGGTCCACGCCCCCGCAAACGAGGCGACGATGGGGCTGATCGGCGAGGGGCAATTGAAGCGGATGAAGGCGTCCGCTTACCTCATCAACCCATCTGCGCCAGGAGTTGTTGACGAGGCCGCGCTGATAGCGGCGCTGCAGGCAGGACGCATCGCAGGCGCGGCGCTGGACGTCTTTGAAGGGCATCCCTTGCAGGAGAACAGCCCGCTGCGCCAGATGAGCAACGTGGTGCTGACGCCGCACATCGGCGGCGCGACGGAGGAGACGGTGGAGCGCCAATCGGAGATGATCGCTGAGGATATCCTGCTTGTCGCTCAGGGAAGACAGCCGAAGCGGCTCGTGAATCCTGCCGTGCTCAAAGAGCATGCGCTTCGAGCGAAGCTGAAGGTCTGATATGCCGAAAGGCGCGCCTCCACACATTCTCGCGATAGATCTGGGAAGCGGGAGCGTCCGCGCCGCCGTCTTCGACCTAAAGGGGCGCCTCCAGGGACTCGCTTCAGCGCCGCTTACGCCGACCACTCCGCGGGATGTTCCCCTGGGGAAAGAGTTCAATCCTACGGCAGTTTGGCGTCAGGTCGCAGGCCTGGTGGCCGCGGCACTGAAGAAGGCGCGCACCGGCGGGGGAGGCATCGCTGGCGTGGCGGCGACGAGCCAGCGCGAGGGGATCGCGCTCCTGGATGCGAAGGGCAAGACGCTTGCCATGGGCCCCAACAGCGATACGCGCGCCTTCTTTGAGGGGCAGGCTATTGATGAAGAGCGCGGCGCAGCGGTCTATCGCGTCACCGGGCATACACCCTCGCTCCTCTTTGCCCCGGCGAAGCTGCGCTGGCTCCAGCAGCAGCGGCCTGCAGTGGCGGCCTGGGTCGCAAGCATCCTCAGCCTCGATGGGTGGCTTGCCTTTCAGGTCAGCGGCGAGCGCGCTCTGGAAAGTTCCGCCGCCGCCGAGCTGGGCCTTGTGGACATTTCATCGCGCGCACTCGCTCGGGATCTGCTCGGTTCACTTGGCTTCCCATCCATCGTCCCCCCACTCGTTCAACCGGGAAGGCGCATCGGCGCGGTAACGAAGGCCGCCGCGGCGGCCACCGGGCTTCGGGCGGGAACGCCCGTCATAGCTGCAGGGCCTGATACACAGTGCGCTTTACTGGGCATGGGCGTCAGAGCGCCCGGGGAAATCGGCATCGTTGCCGGAACAACGGCGCCGGTGCAGATGGCGCTGGACGCGCCAATCATAGATGAGAAGATCCGGACTTGGAGCGGCCTGCACCTCACACAAAAGGGGTGGGTGCTGGAGAGCAACGCCTCAGATGCGGGAACGGCCTACGCCTGGCTTGTGGCGACGCTTCTCGGCAGGGCTGACGTTACAGCTTTTGCCGAGGCCGAACGGCTGGCCGCAAAGGCTCCTGCGCGAGCAGGCACGCTGGCATTCCTGGGTCCACAGCGAGCCGATATGGGCAACATCGGGCCTAAGATGGGCGGACTGCTCTTCCCGATCCCCCTCTCCATCGGCGGAGCAGACCGGGGACGCCTGCTCCGGGCCGCCAAGGAAAATCTGGCCTTTGCGCTCAGGGCGAACATCGAGCAGGTGGAGGAAATCGCCCAGCGCAAGGCTACCCGCATCTCCATCGGCGGCGGGATGGCCAAGAGCGCTCTCCTTTGCCGGATCATCGCCGACACAGCAAATCGAGAAATCGCTATCGCACGGGAGGCTGAAGTAGCTGCGCTAGGAGCGGCTATATGCGCCGCTGCCGGGGCCGGCTGCTTCAGCGATATAGAAACCGCCTCCAGGGCGATGCACAGTCCGGAACGGATCGTCAGGCCAAGAGCAAGCGAGGCGCTTGAGTGTCAGGAGCACTACGAGAAATGGCAGGGCCTGACCAAGCAGATGGACGGCCTTTCCAGCTTTCTTTAGCGCTACCCGGGTGCTAGAATCAAACGGCGATGGAGACCAGGTGGCAGAAAGAGCGCGAGGCCGTTGCGGAGGCCAGCCGTGAGATCGCCCGCAAGGGCCTTGTATCCGGCTCGGCGGGCAATGTCAGCATGCGCGTGGGCGAGCGGCTGCTGGCTATCACACCGAGCCGCAAGCGGTATGACCAACTGACGGCGCAGCAGATCCAAGTCATTGACTTCGATGGCGAACCGGTCATCGGCGACCAGGTGCCCAGCGTCGAAAGCCTGATGCACGTCGCCGCGTACCAGAGGCGAGCGGACGTCAATGCCGTGGTCCACACGCACTCGCTCTATGCCGGCGTCCTTGCAGTGGCGCACATGGAGCTGCCGCCGCTGCTGGACGAGATGGTGACCTCCATCGGCGGCGAGGTGAAGGTGACGGCCTACGCCTTCCCGAGCACGGAGGAGCTGGCGCACAACGCGGCGGCGGCGCTGGCGGACCGCAACGCCATTTTGCTGGCGAACCACGGAGCCGTCGGCATCGGCGCGGACCTTCATGAGGCGCTTTCGATCTGCGAACTCGTGGAGCGCGCGGCGCAGATCTACGTTTTGGCCAAGCTCCTGGGCAAGGTACACCTGCTTCCCGATGAAATCGTTGCAACGGAAAAAGAGCTCTTCAAGATGATGCGCTCTCCCAAATCTCCAAAACCCTGAGGCATCAATGATCAGAGTCCCCGGCTTTCTTCTGAAGCGTCTCTACGTCAAAGGCAGTCTGAAGAACAACGGCGATGGGTTCGAGTTCAAGCTGAAGAACTCGCTCGGCTCGGGCTATGCCTATGGCCTGCCACCGCTCAAGATTGACGGCGAGGAGCTGCCTGCGGAGCGCTGTTACTTCACTGTGGAGGGCAAGGCCCTCGGCTTCCCCGCCGTGAGCAAGGAGAACCCGGCGAGCTTGGCCATGAACCGTGAGGCAACGATCACCGCCCACGGGAAGAGTCTTGCTGCCGGGCCCCATAAGGTCACCATGAGCTTTGTCGTGGCCGGCCTGGGGCAGCTCTCCTTCGATTTCACGGATGCCATCGCCTAACGCCTCTGTTGACCGTGCCGCTGCCCGCCAATAGAATACTGCTATCTTTTCTCTAGCATTATGGAGGCACAGCATGGCCCTCAAAGAAGGAGACAAGGCTCCCGACTTCTCTTTGCCCGCTTCAAGCGGTGGGACGATTTCCCTGAAGGGTTTGGCGGGGAAAAAGGTGGTTCTCTACTTCTACCCCAAGGACAACACTTCGGGTTGCACCACTGAGGCGTGCAGCTTCCGGGATGCCGATGCGAAGCTGAAGAAGGCGGGCGCCGTTGTGTTGGGCGTCAGCGCCGATAGCATCGCCTCACACCAGAAGTTTGCAGGCAAGTATTCCCTGCCCTTCGCGCTTCTTTCAGACGAAGGGTCGAAGGTGGCAACTGTGTATGAGGCGTGGGGAGAGAAGAGTCTCTACGGCAGGAAGTACATGGGGATGTTCCGCAAGACCTTCCTGATTGACGAGAAGGGGAAGCTCACCAAGATCTGGCCGAAGGTGAAGCCTGAAGGCCACGCTGAAGAGGTCTTGGCGGCAATCAAAGGCTAACGAGATAGCCGATTAAAAAGAGGGCGCCCGATTATAGGGCGCCCTCTTTTTTTCTCCGTCGCTACTTGGGCTTACTTATGCCCGTTCCCGTTGCCGTTTCCGTGGCCATTGCCATTCCCATTACCGTTGCCGTATCCATGGCCGTTCCCGTTGGCCGCCTCAGCAGACTTCTTCTGCGTCTCAGTGATGCGCCAGAAGATACCGATTGCAGCAAGGGCGAGCGCCAGGATGCCGACGAAGCGCCAGTCAATGTCATTCTTGTAAACAGCGGCGATCACGGCGGGCTTATCCACAACGATCTGCATGACCGACTCCGTGCCAGGGTAGCCAGCGTAGCCGCCGAAGACCTTCTTGAAGAAGATCACGCCCTGGGGCTGCGCTGAGACGCTCAGCGTGGCCGTCTCACCCTGGCGGTACCAACCGGTGCCGGTGCCGCCGAAGGGCGCTTCCAGCTTGACGAAGTATTCGCGGAGATAGTCCGCCTCTATATCCATTGGGCGAGTGATGCCGACGCTGACTTCCTTCGTTTTACCCACTTCGCCGATGATATTGCCGATCCGCTCCTGCCACTGCTTGAAGGTCAGCCTCTCTTTGTCCGTCTGAATCACAATGCTCTCAGGTGAAGTCAAGTCCAGGGTCTTGCCGCTCTCTATCCAGACGGTCTTGAGAACGCCCTGGGGATTCTTCACGTTCACGAGATACTCGAGCACGTAGCTCGGCTTGAGGGTGATTGGGCTGTCCACAGAGAACGTGGCGATGGCGCTCTCGAGCTCCTTCACGCCATAGGATGTGCCGTTGGCATCAACCCACCTGGCAAAGCGGAGGCGCTCGCGCGGGCCCTTCGCGATTTCGCCAGGGGCGATGATGGTCATGCGCTGGCCGGAGCGCACCCAGCCGCCTCCGGTGGGGCTGGCCTCCGGGCTCTCTAAAACCGTCACCAGGAACTCTGCGCGATACCTGGCCTCGACGACCGTGGGCTTGGTAACGATGATCGTGTTTGTTCTAGATCCTGACCTGCCCCCCAAAAACTAGACCAGGCGCAAAGTGGGAAAATGCCTGGACGGAAAGGGAGGCAGCGATGCCAAGGAAACGGTTTGCGGCAGAGGAGATCATCAACAAGC
>VGPF01000032.1 GCA_016875535.1 Chloroflexota bacterium | reverse complement strand
GCACACGGAGTCCTTCAGAAAGGACCGCGTTCGTCCGATGTAATCGGACCGCCCCTACAGAGGATGGTGGGTTGCAGGAGCAACCCAGGCGGCGTAGGCCCGTTCGTCGTGGTGATTGGGGATCGCCGCACCTCAGGGGGACAGAGGGGAGGAAGAGACCTCTCCCTCTTATCCCTCACCCTGAGAAGGGAGGGACGCCTTGTGGGTTGTGGTGGTATCGCCTGCTTCTAGATTGATGGTTTCTTTTGGGTTTCTCGCTTTCTTTGCTTTTCAGTTTTTGGTTTGCTGTGGTGATTTTGGTTGGTACGCAGGCGGTGGGCGGCGGTCCTTCCGTCGAAGGACGGTGCCAGGACCCTTCCGAGAAGGGGCGAGGGGTGTGCGCGATGGGGACGGCCTGGGCATACGCCGTGTGCCAAGGCCGGCATCGCAGGAGGGCTGTCCTTGCGGACAGGACCCATCTCTCCTCGGACGACATGCGTCGCCCGGCGGACTCGCGCATGGGGGTTTGTTCTCCAGTCCCGTCGCCGCGCCATACGGCGGAATTACCAAAGGTAGCGGGCGTGACCTCCCGGTGATGAAGGGGGAGGCCTACCAGTCGGAGGAACCCGCCTTCGCTGGGCTGCGGCGTGTCCGGCAGAGGGCACGTACCCCGCGCCCCTACTCACCCTCTCTTCTCGGCTCCGGCGGACCGGAGTCGAGGTTCTCTCCCATCGATGGAGAGAGGAGTTTGGGCGGCCAAACACGGGGTGGAGAAGGATGTGGGAGCTCTGCGGCCGCGGGCCGAACCATGCACCGGCTGACCGTCCGGCAAGAGCAGCCCTGACGATGAGAGGCAGGAGGCCCCCGCCGTTAAGGCGCGTTCGCTGTGCTGGGCTGTGGCCCGATGTGGGAGCAGAGGGGGCGATTAGTCGTGCGCCCCGACGAGTGACCTCCTTTGGGGGCCCGCGCCGCTGGACCGGGGTTGGCCTGGTGACGTGCTCCGTGGTCCTGCTCGAGACAGGACGGTGGAGGGGGCTCCTGTTCCTCCCCCTGCCTTCGCGAGCGGCAAGGGAAAGGCGAGGAGCGGGGGTAACCTCTCCCCCTGGCCCCCTCTCCTGCGAGGCGAGGGGGTCTGAGGGGAAGGATGCAATGCGCCCCGGCGACCGCCTGCGTACCTATGTGTCCTGGCAAGGGTCATACACAAGAAATAACATGAGCTATGCGAGAGCGTCAAGATGGGGCGTCACAGTGACGCCCCCCCCGCGAGGAAGGGTTATCCTGGTATGGGTGCGCCCTCAGGGCCATCTGCTATCAGGGCGCGTGCCCCGCGCCCCTACATGTGGCGGGCGGCCTGAGGCCTGCCCCTACTCTCCCAGAACCCGGCGGGCTGGTTTCGCCCTCGCCATTCCTATGGCGCGTCCCCTCTAACTTGGCAGGAAGCTGCCGCCGTTGACGTGCATCACCAGGCCGGTGACGCGATCGGCGTGGGGGCCGACGAGGTAGAGCATCGCGCCCGCGATCTCCTCCGGCGTGACCTCGCGGAAGGGGCGCACCAGCTGGCCTTCGCGGATGACGGCCTTCTCGCGCCACTCCGTCGTCTCGTTGATGCCGGAGACGAGCCCCATGCCGCCGCCGTGGACAAGCCCGGGCGCGATGCAGTTCACCGTGATGCCGTAGCGCCCGATCTCCATCGCCAAGGCGCGGGAGAAGCCGACGATGCCCGACTTGGCGGCGGCGTAATCGGCAAGGCCCAGCGCCGTGGGCTTGAAGGCCGCCCGGGAGACGGTGCTGACGATGCGCCCCCAGCTCTCTTTCCGCATGTGCGGGATCACCGCCTGGGAGCAGAGGAATGCACCCTTGAGGTGGACGGCCAGGGCGCGGTCCCACAGCTCCTCCGACATCTCCTCCACATACTTGGCGCTGGGGTTCACGCCGGCATGGTTCAGCAAGATGCTTACTTTTCCAAAGCGCTTTACCGTGGCATCCACCATCCGCTGGACATCGGCCTTCTTGGAGACGTCCGTCTGGATGGCGACGGCCTTGCCGCCCGCCTTCGCGATGGCCTGCACCGATTCCTCGCCGCGCTTGGGGTCCAGATCGGCGACGACGACGGTTGCGCCTTCCTTGGCTAAGGCCATGCAGAGGGCGCGGCCCATGCCCGGCCCGCCCCCGGCGGTGACGATCGCGACTTTGCCATCGAGTGTGCCCATGGGTCAGCGCCCCTTGAAGACGGCTTTGCGTTTTTCCAGGAAGGAGTTCACGCCCTCGGCGTAATCCTCGGTATCGCGGCAGATGCGATTGGCGGCGTTCTCGGCGGCCACCTGGGCGGAGAAGCTTCCGCTGACACCGTTGATGAGGTTCTGCTTCGCGAACTTCATGGAGATGGGCGGCAGGGAGGCGATGGTCCGCGCCATCTCCATCGTCGCCGGCAGCAGCTGGTCGTGCGGGAGCACCTGGTTCACCAGGCCGATCTGCAAGGCCTCCTGCGCCGTGACGACTTTGGCGGTGAAGACGAGCTCGCAGGCCTTCGCCAGGCCGACGAGCCGCACGAGGTTGTGCGTGGAGCCGAACTCCGGGGTGAGGGCCACCCGGAGGAAGACGCCGCCGAGCTGGGCCTTCTCCGAGGCGAGGCGGATATCGCAGGCGAGGGCGAGAGTGAAGCCGAAGCCGACGGCAGCGCCGTTGATGGCGGCGATGACGGGCTTGCTCACCAGGTGGAGCATGTTGGCGTAGGAGGCCGTCACATCGTCGTGCGCGGCCGCCTGCTCCACGGCAAAGGCTTTGCCCTTGGCCTTCACCTCGGCCATGGACTCCTTGAGGTAGTCCATGTCCGCCCCGGCGGAGAAGGCGCGTCCCGCCCCGGTGAAGACGATGACGCGCACATCCAGGTCCTTGTTCGCCGCCGCCGTCGCGGCATGCAGCTCCTCGAGAACGGCGGGCTTCACGGCGTTCATGATGTCCGGCCGGTTGATGGTGATGACGGCGATGTGGTCTTTCGATTCGTAGGTGATGTAGTGATAGCTCATGGGGCCTCCTCAACACAGGGCCGCAGGATGCGGCTACTTGAACTTGGGCATCACCTTCTCGGCGAAGAGGCGCATGGACTTGCGCACCTTATCGTACGGGAGGCCGCCGAAGCTGAAGCCGATGATGACGTTTTCGAAGCCGGCGTCCTTGAGGCGCTGGATGCGCTCGATGGCACGGCCGGGGTCGCCGTAGACGAAAGCCTTCCAATAGTTATCGTAGTTCTCGTAGCCCTGGGCCAAGGTGGCGACGCGCGCCTGCACGACCTTCTTCTGGTCCTCGGGCCAGGTGTCCAGGTCCTCCGGCGTGTTGACGGAGCGCACGGCCTTGGCCATCCAAGCGACGGCGTCTTTCGGGTCGTCATAGGACTGCTTCTCCGTGGGCGCGACGTAGGAGGTCTGCATCACGAGGATCTGGTCGGTCAGGCGCTTGATCTCCGCCTCCGATTTCCCGGCCTTGCGGGCGAAGTCCTCGTACATCTTCTTAAGGCCCTGGAAGTGGGTGCGACTCTGGTAGGAGACGTAGAAGGAGAGGCCGCGGGATGCGGCGAACTCGAGGGTATCGGGCGTGCCGCCGGTGGCGATGAAGGCTCGTGGGTGCGGCTTCTGGACGAGGCGCGGGCGCAGGGTCACCGGATAGGGGACGCTGAAGTGCTTGCCCTTGAAGGTGAAGTTTTCCTTGGTCCACGCGCCGAGGATGATGTCCACGGCCTCCTTGAGGCGCTCCGCGCCGTCGGCGATGTTGGCGCCGTAGCCGCTGAACTCCCGGGGGCCGTAGCCCTTGGCGAAGCCGATGTCCACGCGGCCGCCGCTGAGGCAATCGAGCATGGCGGCCTGCTCCGCGATGCGCATGGGGTGGATGAGGGTGACGACGTTGGCGGCGGTGCCGATGCGGATCCTCTTGGTGCGCGCGGCAACGTAGGTGGCGAGCTGGAGGGGATCGGGATCTATGCAGTAGTGATGGAAATGGTGCTCCGCCGCCCAGGCGGCATCGAAGCCCAGCTCATCGGCGAAGATCATCAGGTCGGCTTCATTGCGAAGGACTTCAGGGTCAGGGATGGTGCTCGGCGCTTGCACCAGGCTGAAGGTTGTGAATTTCATACGGCTCCTCTCTAGATTTTTCACCGTAGGGGCGCGGTGCGAAGACTTGCCTCGGCCCTGCGGCGGACTTTCTGATGGGCGCGCGCCCCGCGCCCGCTGTGGGTCTTTCTCGGGCGCGTGCCCCGCGCCCTTACTGGGCTAATTTCCTTTCGGCAACCCGAGGCCGGCTTGGGCGATGATGTTGCGCTGGACTTCTTTGGTGCCTCCTGCGATGCTCCACCGAATGACGGAGCGATAGAAGCGCTCCAGGTCGCCGTTCAGGGGAGCGTCGGGCGAGCCTTTCTGCAATTGGGCGTACTGGCCCATCATTTCCATGTTGAAGTGCGCGAGGCGCTGGGCGAGCTCCAGGCGGAAGAGCTTGGCGACGGAGGATTCGATGCCCGGGGCGATGTTCCTGGAGAGGGCACGGGCCGTGTTCATGCCGAAGAGGCGGAGGACCTTCACCTCCAGGATGAACTCGGCGAGGGCGTTGCGGATGATGGGCTTCTTGATGAGGGGCTCGCCATCTACAACGGTGACGGCGGCGTACTGCGTCACTTCCTCGATGAGCTTGACGAGGTCGCCGGAGGGGATGTTGCGAACGAAGCGCAGGGCCGTGGTGAGCATGGGCCAGCCTTCGTTCTCCCGGCCCACAAGGTGCGTGGCGGGGACGCGGACGTTATCGTAAAAGGTCTCGTTAGTGCGCTCTTCGGACATAGTCATCATGGGGCGCACGGTGATGCCCGGGGTGTTCACGTCCACCAGGAGGACGGAGATGCCCTTGTGCTTGGGGACCTTGGGGTCCGTGCGGACGGCCATCCAGATATAGTCGGCGTAGTAGATCTCGCTGGTGAAGCGCTTCTGCCCGTTGAGGACGTAGTCGTCGCCATCGCGGACGGCGGGGAGCTTGAGGGAGGCGAGGTCGGAGCCGGCGTCGGGCTCGGTGTAGCCTGCGGTGAAGACGAGCTCGCCCCGGGCGATCTTGGGCAGGAAGGTCTTCTTCTGCCACTCGGTGCCGAAGAGCATGATGCAGCGGGCGACGGTCTTGACCTCCAGCTCCACATCGGGCGCGCCGTAATAGGCGACCTCCTCATCGCGGATGAAGCAGTGCATGCGGCTCTTCTCTTGGCCGCCGAACTCCTTGGGCCAGTCCATGGTGTAATGTCCCTTGGCGCCCATCTTCTTGAGGAAGATGCGGGAGGCGGGGCGAGGGCCGCGGTTCTCGTCCGTCTCGCGAACGGCGTCGGCGCTCAGCTCGGCATCCAGGAAGCGCTGGAGCTCACGGCGGTAGGCGCGCTCCTCCGGGTTGAGGGCGTGGTCCATGAGGGCATGGAGTTTGCCGAGGGTCATAGGCCCAGCTCCTGGAGCAGCATCTCCCGGTGGTGGAAGCCGTCGCCCGCGAAGAGCTCGGCGGCCTTGGCACGGCGGAAGTAGAGCTGCATATCGTGCTCTTCCATGAAGCCGGTGCCGCCGAGGACCTGGTGGCTGGTGGCGCAGATGCGCCGGTAGGCCTCGCTCACCCAGGCCTTGGCGATGGCGGCCTCCGGAGGGTCGGCCTCCCCGGCGGAGAGCTTCTGGGCGGCCTCCCAAGCGGCGAGGCGCGAGGCTTCCAGGTCCAGGGCCATGTTGGCGCAGTGGTGCTGGACGGCCTGGAAGCTGCCGATGGCCCTGCCGAACTGGACACGGATCTTGGCGTAGTCCACCGCCATCTCCAGGACGCGCTGGCCGCCGCCGACCATCTCGGCGCACTTGGCAACGGCTCCCCTGGCAAGCATCTCCCGGACGATGGGCCAGCCCTTGCCCACTGGGCCGAGGACCTCTTGGGCGGCGACGCCATCGAAGCGCACCTGGCACTGCCTATCGCTGCCGATGGCCCGCACGGGCGTGAAGGTAACGCCGCCGGCTTTGGGGTCAACGATGAAGAGAGTGACGCCGCCGGGCGACGTGCGCGCGGCGACGATGAGGGAGTCGGCGGTGGCGGCGTAGGGGACGAAACGTTTTTCGCCACGAAGAAAGTAGCCGTGGCCGGAGTGGACGGCCTCCAGGGTGACGCCATCGGGCGTGAACTTCGCGTTCTCCTCCAGGAGAGCGAAGGCGAAGGCGCGCTCGCCTTTGGCGATGGCGGGCAGGTAGTGCTGCCGCTTGGCCTCCGTGCCGTGGGCGGCGATGGCGTGGCCGCACATGGCGACGGTGTGGACGAAGGGCCCGGGGAGAAGGACACGCCCCATCTCCTCCAGGAGAACGGCGAGATCGGCGAACGAGCCGTCCAATCCGCCGTACCTGGCGGGGAAGGTGGTTCCCAACCAGCCGAGGGAGGCCATCTTGCGCCAGAGGGCGAGGGAGTAGCCGCGCGGGTCCTGCTCCATCTCGCGGACGTGAGTGGAGGGGCACTCCTTGGCCAGGAGGTCGCGGGCGCTGGCCTTGAGCATCTGTTGTTCTTGCGTCAGTTCGATGGGCATGGGGGTTAGTGGAGGACGCCTTCAGCTTCCAGGGTTGCGATCTCCTCATCGGAGAGCTTCAAGATTTCCTGCAGGACAGGCTTGGTATGTTCGCCGATGCGGGGCGCGCCCACAAGGATAGGCTCTGCGGTGGATATGCGGAAGGAGGGAAGCTCGCAGAGGTAGGGGCCAATCTCCGGGTGCTGGACCCCGGCGAAGTGGCCCCGGTGCGCGAGCTGCACATCCTCACTGATGTCCTTCGCATTTGCGACGACGCCTGCGGAAACGCCAGCGGCCTGGAGGCGGCGCATGACCTCTTCGGCGGGAAGGGTGCGCGTCCAGGACTCGACGAGCCTCTCAAGCGCCTCGCTGT
The DNA here is from genome assembly GCA_016875535.1 of Chloroflexota bacterium. NCBI lineage: Bacteria > Bacillati > Chloroflexota > Chloroflexota bacterium. The sequence continues at coordinate 20,753 of VGPF01000032.1, read as the reverse complement.
GCTGGAGGCGCGCGGCCATGGTGGCGTAGCTGGGATGCGCCGCCCATTCGGGGCGGCCCGCGACGGCGCAGAGAGCGCGCCACTCATCGTCGCTCTCCACGGCGATGGCGCACCAGCGGTCATCGCCGCTGCAGCGAAAGGCGCCGTGGGGCGCGGCGCGATGGGAGCGGTTGCCCTCCCGGGACTGGACGCGGCCCGTGGCGGCGTAGTCCATCAGGGCAGGGGCGAAGAACTGCAATGTGGTCTCATATTGAGAGAGGTCAATGTATTGGCCCTTGCCGGTCTTGCGGCGGTGGACGAGGGAGGCGGCAAGGGCAGCGATGGCGTACCAGGGGCCGATCATATCCGTGTAGGCGAAGCCGGGGCCGACAGGCTCGCGGTCGGGCCAACCGGTGGTGTCCATGAGGCCGACGAGCCCCTGGAGGTGCGGGCCGGTGCCGAAGGCCATGGCGTTGGGGCCGTTCTGGCCCTGCATGGAGGCGCTGAGCATGATGACGCCGGGGTTCATCTTCTGCAGCGATCCGTAATCGAGGCCCCAGGACTTCATGGCGCGCGGGCTGAAGTTTTCGATGACGACATCGGCCCAGGGGACGAGGCGCTTCACCAGGTCAACGCCTTTGGGATTCTTCATGTCCACGGTGACGCTCTTCTTGCTGACGTTGGCGAGGGCGAAGGCGAGGCTCTTGTTTTTGCCGGGCTTGCCGACGAAGTTGGTCATGCGGGCGGGATCGAGCTTGGCGTGGGACTCGATCTTCACGACGTTGGCGCCGTACATGGAGAGGTGGCGTGTGATGACGGGGCCGGCGATGACCCAGGAGAAATCGAGGACGTTGACGCCCTGGAATGGCGAGCGCATCGCGGCCCGGCCGTTAGCGGACATCGGCGCCTCGCATCCGGCCCGGCTCTTTGCCGAGGACCTCGTCGTTGTGCTCGCCGACGCGGGGAGCGGGACGGCGGAAGGCGACGGGAGTCTCCGTCATGTAGGCGAAGGCGCCGGGGAAGGCGATCTCGCCGCCGAGGGCGGGGACGGGCATCGCGGCGAAGAAGCCGCGGGCGGCGAGCTGTTCGTCCCGAGAGATATCGGCCATGGTGTTGACGGGGAACATCATGAAGCGGCGCTTGAGGGCCTGCCGGTAGATCTCCGCCTTGGTGTAGTTGACGAAGAAGTCGGCAAAGACCTGGTCCCAGCGGTCGGACTCGGTCTGGGTCGTTTCGGAAAGCTTGCGCTGCTCGAAATCGAAGTCGGCCAACTCCTGGGCCTTGCCCTCCTCCTTCATCCACTCGATGACGCTCTTCATCTGGGAGCCCATGCCGCGCCCGGTGTAGTAGCGAAAGGCGATATAGCCGTCCTTGCACTTGAAGGAGGGGCGGCGGAGGAGGTGGTTGAAGGTGGCAAGGGCGGAGCGCTTCTGGATGGTCTTATCGTGCTGGTACATGGAATGGGTGCCGATGACGCTGTTCAAGACGGCCTCATGGATGGAGAGGTCTATGTGGGCGCCGAGGCCCGTGGCCTCCCGCTGGCAGAAGGCGATGGTGACGGCGGCGGCGGCCTGGGCTCCGGCCTGCATATAGGCCTGCTCCACGGTGCAGCGCACCGGGGGACGGTCGTCGTCGCCGGAAGGGTACATCCAGCCGCCCATGGCCATGGCAACGATGTCCGTGGCCCTCCAATCGCGGTAGGGGCCGGACTGGCCGAAGGGGGAGACGGAGGCCATGATGAGGCGCGGGTTGAGGCTGCTCAACTCGGGGTAGCCGAGGCCGAGGTGGGCCATGCGGCCTGGGGCGAAGCTTTCGACCAGGACATCGGCAGTCGCCACGAGCTCGCGGAGGGTGTCCGCGCCGTGGGGAGTCGCGATATCCAGGGTGATACCGCGCTTGTTGAGGTTGAGGAAGTTCCAGAGGAGGCCGCTTTCCGGGCCGGGCCTGTCCTTGTAAAAGGGGGCGATGGCGCGCGCAGAGTCGCCGCCGGGGCGCTCGACCTTGATGACGTCCGCCCCCAGATCGGCGAGGAGGCGGCCGCACATAAGGGCCTTCTCATCGGCGAGATCGAGGACGCGCACGCCATCGAGGGGCATGGGGCGCGCGGATCCAGGTTGTGCAGGGTTCTGCTGCATCGGCGGTTACCGGCCCTTGAAGTTCGGGGCGCGTTTTTCCAGGAAGGCCTTCACGCCCTCCTTGGTGTCTTCCGTGGAGAAGCAGATGCGCTGGGCAAAGGTCTCATAGTGGAAGGCCTCTTCCATCTCCTGGGTGCGACGCTTGTGGATGAGCTTCTTGGTGAGCTCGATGGTGACGGGCGGGGCGGCGGCGATCTTGGCGGCAAGCTCCATGGCGACGGGCATGAGCCGCTCGGGCGGGACGACGCGGCTGACGATGCCGAGGTCCTTGGCGGCCTGGGCGTCAATGTCATCGCCCATGAAGAGCAGCTCAGCAGCCTTGGCATCGCCGACGAGGCGAGGGAGGAGATAGCTCATGCCGCTATCCGGAATCATGCCTCGGCGAACGAAAACGGTGACGAACTTCGCTTTTCCCGAGGCGATGCGGAGATCGCTCATGAGGACCATGGCGAAGCCGGTGCCTGCGGCGACGCCGTTCACGGCGGCGATGAGGGGTTTGGGGAAGCCTTCGATCTCGCGGAGGTTCCAGCCCATGGGGTCCACGATCTCCCGCCGGGGAAGATGGCCTTCGTTCGCGTTGGCCATGTCCTGGATGCCGCCGACATCGCCTCCCGCGCAGAAGGCGCGCCCCGCGCCGGTGAGGACAGCGACGCGCACCTCATCATCGTTCGTGATCTCGCGGAAGGCGACGACGAGCTCATCGCGGAGGCCGACGTTGAGAGAGTTGAGCTTATCCGGCCGGTTCATGGTGACGACGGCGATGTGGTCTTTCTTTTCCAGCGTCAGATATTGATAGGCCATGGGGCGCTCCTTCAGCGCAGACGCCACTGGGGACGGTCTTTGGTCTGGAACTTCTTCTCGCCGCCTTCTACATCGCGGAAGACGTTCTGGGCGATGACGAAGACCTTGGCTGCATCCAGAGAGGAGGCGCGGCCCGTCTCCAGGGCGTGCCAGATGGCCTGGAGGGTTCCCTGGATGGCCATCGGCGGCGCGGAGGCGATCACATCGGCCATCTGGTCGGCGGTCTCCATGAGCTTTGCCTGGGGGACGACCTCCGTGACGAGGCCAATCTGGAGGGCCTTCTGGGCGCCGACGCGCTCGGCCATGCCCATGAGGGCAATGCGGATGACTTCGCCCAGGGGTATCTTGCGCAGCATGCCGACGGGCTCCAGCGCGGCGACCTGGCCATAGGTGACGTGGGGATCGAAGAAGGTGGCGTTCTCCGAGCAGATGGTGATATCGGAATCGTAAAGGAAGTAGAAGCCGCCGCCGCCGCAGATGCCGTTCACCGCCGTGATGACGGGCTTGTAGACGCCGTTCTGCTTGGAGGCGAGCATGCTGCCGGGTATCTCGATATGCCAGGTGTCCTTGGGAAGCTCCACGCGGACGCGCTCGCGATCCGGGTCGTTGCGGTCCACGCCGCTGCAGAAGGCGCGCTCGCCCGCGCCGGTGAGGATGACGACGTGGACCTTGCGATCCTGCTTCACATCGGCCCAGGCGCGCTTCAGCTCGTTCTGCATCTGCATGCTGAAGGCGTTGAGGACCTCCGGGCGGTTCAGGGTGATATAGGCCTTGTGGCCGCGCTTCTCATAGATAATCTGCTTGAAGTCCATAAACGCTCCTTACCGGGGCAGGCCCAAGCCGCGCGTGGCGATGATATTGCGCTGGATCTCCGAGCTGCCGGCGGTGATGGTCATGGTGGGGCTGTGGCGGGCCATGTGCTCGAACTTGCCATTGAGGACGGCGAGGGGGTGGCCCCTGCGAACCTGGCCGTACTGGCCGAGTATCTGATAGGCGAGGGTGGCCAGGCGCTGGTACATCTCGCGGATCATGATCTTCTGGATGGAGGCTTCGATATTCGGCACCTGGCCCTGGTCCTGCATCCAAGCGACGCGGAAGGCGTGGGTGCGGAGGACGTGCGCCTCTATGAGCATCTGGGCGAGGCGGCTGCGCTGGACGGGGTCTTGCATCGCTGGGCGCCCGCCGGCGTGGGAGGCCTTGGCGAAGGAGATGACCTCTTCCACCTCCCGCATAAGGCCGCCGATGGGGAAGATGCGCTCCAAATCGAGGGCGGCGGCGAGGTAGTACCAGCCCTTGTTCACTTCGCCGACGAGTTTACCCTTGGGGATGCGGACGTTGTCATAGTAGACGACGTTGTTGCGGTGGCCGCCCATGGTGTACATGGGCTGAAGGGTCATGCCCTTGCTGTGGGTGGGCACGATGAAGAGGGAGATGCCCTTGTGCTTGGCGACGGAGGCGTCCGTGCGGGCGGCGAGCCAGACGAAATCGGCGGAGTGAGACTCGCTCTGGAAGATCTTCTGGCCGTTGAGGACGAACTCATCGCCATCGGCGACGGCGCTCAAGGAGAGAGAGGCGAGGTCCGAGCCGGCGTTGGGCTCGGTATAACCAAGGGCAAAGAGCCACTCGCCCGCCGCGATCTTGGGGAGGAAGGTCTTTTTCTGCTCGGGCGTGCCGAACATCATGAGGCAGGGGCCGACGACGAAGCTGCCCATGCCGGGCCAGGGGGCGTGCAGGTAATCGAGCTCTTCCGTGAGGGCGAACTTGTGCATGAAGGTCTTGCCCAGGCCGCCGTATTCGACGGGCCAGGTGAGGCCGAGCCATTTCTTCTCGCCCAGTTTCTTGAGGAACTTCCGCCCCTGGGGGCCCTGGCCCGTCCCCCACTGGCCAGTGTCCATCTCTTCCCGCACATCGGGCGTGAAGGCCTGTTTGAGGAAGCTGCGGACCTCCTGCTGGAAGCGCTTGGCATCGGGCGGGAGCGGGTATTCCATGAGGAAGCTCATAGCATGGCCTCCAGCTTACCCACGGCAAGCTCCCGGTGGTAATCGGCGTCGCCATAAGCGAGCTCGGCGGCCTTGGCGCGGCGGAAGTAGAGCTGCATATCGTGCTCCACTATGAGGCCGATGCCGCCGTGGATCTGGTGGCCGAGGTAGCCGACCCGGCGATAGGCCTCACTGACCCAGGCCTTGCAGGCGCTGGCCTCCATCTCGAAGGGAAGGTCCGACGCAATCTTGTAGGCGGCATCCATGACGATTTCCCGGGAGGTCTCCACATCTATCGCCATATTGGCGGCGTGGTGCTGGATGGCCTGGAAGCTGCCGATGGGCCTGCCGAACTGGACGCGAGTCTTGGCGTACTCAGTCGCCATCTCCAGGACGCGCTGCATGCCGCCCACCATCTCGGCGCACTTGGCGACTGCGGCGATGAGGAGGTGGCGCTGGAGGGCGGGCCAGGCTTCGTGCAGGGGTCCGATGAGGTTGTCCTTGCCGACGCGGACGGAGGAGAAGGAGAGAACAGCGAGCTTTTCGTGCGAGATGGTGGGAAGGGCGTCCACGGAGAGACCGGGCGACTTGCCGGGGACGAGGAAGAGGGAGAGGCCCTTGCCGCCTTTCCCGGAAGCGGCGCGCGCGGGGACGATGAGGAGATCGGCGATGTGGCCTTCCGGGACGAAGAACTTCTTGCCCGTCAAGACAAAATCGCCGCCCTGCTGGGCCGCCGCGAGGTGCAGGCTATCGGGATCGAAGCTGCCTTGCTCTTCCAGGAGGGCGAGGGTCAAGACGGCATCGCCCTTCACGACCTTGGGAAGGAGGTCGCGGCGCTGTTTTTCTGATGCGGCATCGCTCACCAGGAGAGAGGCGACGACGGTAGGGAAGAAGGGGTCTGGCAGGAGGGCGCGGCCCGTCTCCTCAAAGAGGACCGTAAGGTCCATGAAGGAGGCCGCGGAGCCGCCGTACTGCTCGGGGAGGGTGAGGCCGAGCCAGCCGAGATCGGCGACCTGCTTCCAGACATCGGGCGAGTGGCCGCGGGGGTCGGTCTCCATGGCGCGGACGTAGTCCTTGGTGCACGTCTTCTGGAGGAAGTCGCGCGCGGAGCTGCGGAGCATCTTCTGCTCTTCGTTCAATTGAAAGAACATCGCTAGTGCCTATCTCCCAGGGGAACGAGGCTGGTGACCTTGTCCTTGTGGAGCTCATCCACCTGTTGGGGCGTCAGCTTGAGGAGCTCCTGATAGATGTAGTGGTTGTGCTGGGCATAGAGGGGCGCGGGCATGCGGACGGCGGCAGGCGTCTCCGAAAGCTTCCACGGCATGCCGGGATAGGGAAGGACGCCGACCTCCGGGTGGTCAATCATCATATAGAAGTTGCGGGCATAGAGGTGCGGATCGGCCAGGAGCTCCCGGCCATCCAGGACGGGGGCCGCAGGTATGCCCTTGGCTTGGAGGACATGCATCACTTCGTAGCTATCGCGCTGGGCGGTCCACGCTTCGATGGCGCGATCAATCTCATCGTGATGGGAGCGGCGGCCTTCGGCGTGGGCGAGGTCTTCCCGCGCAAGGAGGTCCTTTGCGCCGATGGCAGCGGCGAGCGTGCGCCATTCTTCGTCCGTGCGGGCGGCGATGACGGCCCAGACATCGGCGCCTGCGCAGCGATAGCACCCCTGTGGCGCAGCCTCTCCGCGGTTGCCGACGGGCGGCGAGATCGTGCCGTTGACGGTGTAGTCGAGGAGATATTCGCCGAGGACGCAGATGGAGGACTCCAGGAGGGAGAGGTCTATGAACTGGCCTTTGCCCGTCTGCGCGCGCTGATGCAGAGCGATGAGGACGGCCAATGCGCCGTGGACGCCGGCGATGGGGTCCCCGTAGAGGCTGCCGGTGCGGTAGAGGTCACCCTTGCCGTAGCCCATGAGGGAGCAGATGCCGGAGAGGGCTTCAATGTTGCTGCCGAAGAAGACGTGGTCGCGATTGGGGCCGGTCATGCCGAGGCCGGTGATGGAGAGCATGACGATGCGCGGGTTGACCCGGCTGAGGACGGCGTAATCGAGGCCGAGGCCCTTCATGACGCGGGCGCTGTTGTTTTCTATGACGACGTCCGACTGCTTGACGAGCTCCTTGAAGAGCTCCTTCCCGCGCGGAGTCGAAAGATCGAGGGAGACATCGAACTTGTTGCGGTTGAGCTTGTTGAAGTAGCCGGAGCGGTTGTAGGGGCGAGCGCGCTTGGTATCGTTCCCGGCCAGGTGGCCGGTGACGCGTGCGGTGCGCATGACGCCTTCGACCTTGATGGAGTCCGCGCCGAGATCGGCGAGGAGGCGTCCGGCCAGGGGGCCTGCCCAATGTGCAGTGACTTCCAGGATGCGGATGCCCGCGAGGGGACCGGACTTTGGGGCGGGGGCGGATTGCGCCGGGCGGGAGCGGCTCGGCGATGGGCGGCCCAGCACCTCAGCCGTGTGCTGACCGAGGGTGGGGGCGATGCTGCGCAGACCCCACGATGCTTCCGACATCTTGAAAGGGGCGCCCGGATAGGCGACCTGGCCCAGGCTGGGATGCGGCTTGGTCGCCAGCCAGCCGCGCGCCTGAAGGTGCTTATCCTTCGCCAGGTCCTCCATGGTGTTCACTGGTGAGAAGGCGAGGCGACGGCTCTGGGCTTCGCGGTAGATCTCTTCCTTGGTGCGCTCGGCACACCAGGGCTTGGACTCTTCATAGACGAGGGCCAAAGTCTTGACGATGGACTTGAGCATCGCCTCCCGGGAGAAGCGCGGGTCCTTGGAAAGCTCGGGCTTGCCGATGAGGTTGAAGACTTCGCCCTGGGAGGGAAAGGGAAGGAAGTGGACGAAACCATCCTTGGCGGGCACGATATCGCCGTTGCCGATGCGCTTCATCAGCTTGCCTTCGTGGGACCACATGACGCTGGTCCAGACATGGTTGGTAAGCATGGCCTCCACTGCGGAGACGTCTATCCACTGGCCCCGGCCAGTGCGGCGGGCATGCCGCAGGGCGGCCATGCAGGCCAGGGCGGCCTGCATGCCGGCGCTGTACTGGCACTGGCGGCCGGGCATCATGAGGGGAGGTCGTTTGGCATCGCCGCCGAAGAACATATAGCCGCCGAGGGCGGAGTCCACGATCTCGGCGGACTGATAGTCGCGATAGGGGCCGGTCTGGCCGAAGTGGGTGATGGAGGCGACGACGAGGGCCGGGTTGACGGCGATGAGCTCGTGATAGCCGAGGCCGCGCTTCGCCATCGCGCCCGGGGGGGCATCTTCGATGACGATATCGGCGGAGGCGGCGAGGGCCTTAGCCTTCTGAACGCCATCGGCGGAGGCGATGTCCAGCACGAGGCTCTTTTTGTTGGCGCCGAGATATTCGAAGAGGATGCTGCGCGCGGGGTCTTGTTTGGCGAACGGGGCCGCCTTGCGCAAAGGAGAGCCGTCGTGAGGCTCGACGATGACGACGTTGGCGCCGTGATCGGCCAGGAGCTTGGCGCAGCAGGCGCCGCCCACATCATGGGAGAAATCGAGGACGGTGATATCGGCGAGGGCAGGCGTAGTCATGGGAGAGGAGTTTACCAGTCTACGGCCTTAGGCAGTCTGCCCTCGTAGCCGGGCGGAGGGGGCGGCAGCTGGGGCGGCCCGGACTCCCGAGAGGGAAGGAGGACGGTGGCGGGACCCTGGGCAGTGGTCTGCCCGCGCTGGTTCTCCGCCCAAACCTCCAGGTCCACGCACTTCACTCCCCGGTCCGTGTATCTCTTGGTCACTTTGCCTTTGACGTAGGTGGTATCGCCGATGTAGTTGAAGCCCTTGATGCGGCTATCGAGCTTCCAGAGCCAGGCGTCGTCGCCCATCCAGTTGGTGACGGCATGGGTGACCCAGCACTGGCGCATGACGCCGAGATCATAGGCGAAGGGGTTGCCGATGCGCTGGGCGTAGGGCTCATCGTAGTGGCAGCGGACGATGGACTCTGGCGCGCCGAAGGCGTTGCGGCTGTAGTTGCCGGGGTGCTTCTTGCGAAACTTATAGGCGATCTTGCCGGTGGCGAGGAGGGACGTGCCGTTGCCGCCAAGGAAGGTGACGATGTCCGTGAGGGTGAGGGGGCCGTGGACGGCTGGCATGAGGAGGTCGCCCTCTTTCACATCTTCCCAGTAGCGGGGCTGGGCGCCGCGGACCTCTTCGCGCTCATAGGCCTCGTCAATCTCCTTCATCATCTCGGGGGTGTACTTTGGGCGCTCGATGGCGAAGTGGGCCTTCTTTTCCGCCGCCGTGGCGCGCTCGGTACGGACGTAGGAGCGATGCCAGAGACAGACGAGCTCGCCGCGCTGGTTGAGGTAGACCTCCCGGTAGCGGGTGATGACGGACTTGACGGCGAACTGGCTGACCTTCTCTTCTACGTCATAGAGGTAGTCTTCTATGGTGAGGCGATCGCTGGGGTAGATGGGGCGATACCATTCGACGGTATCGCCGGCCCAGAAGGCATGGATGCCACGAAGAGCGCCTTCGCCTTTGGCGCGGTCTTCGGCGGATATCTCTTTGATCTCACTCATGCCCATGTTGCGGACGTAGACGGGCGGGGCGATGACGCTTCCCCAGCGGGTCTTCTTGGCGTAGTGGGGATCGGTGAAGAGGGGGTTGTCATCGCCGTAGCTGCGGGCGTAGTTGCGGATGGTGTCAACGGAGGCCCATTCCGTGCGGGGGTCCGTGTGGGGGACGCGGATGCCGATGCGGGCGCGCATCTTCTCCACGCCTTCCGACGTGATCTTGGCGCTGTACTCTCTGTCCTTGTCGCGCTGTTCAGCAGTAGTCACGGGCAACGTTCCTCTAGCCCTTCAGTCTGGGCATGACTTCCTTGGCGAAGAGCCGCATGGAGTTCTTGGCCTTGTTGCCTTCTATGCCTCCGAAGCTAAACCAGCCGACGAAGTTGCCGACGCCAGTTTTCTGGTGGATCTCTTTCAGCTTCCTGGCCACGGTCTCAGGGCTGCCGTAGATATCGCGGTCGCGGAAACTCTCCAAGGGGCTCTGGAAGGTCTTTTCGCTCTCCTTATATTGGGAAAACTGCCCGCCTGCAACGCTGCCGGCCCCCGCGCTCTGGCCAAGGAAGTGCTCGACGAACCAAGCGAGGGGTTTCTGAATCTCCTGCCAGGCTTTATCGTCCGTCTCCGCCACGTAGATGCGGAGGGTCTTGGGGAAGTCCTTCGATGTTGTCTTGATCTGGGCCTCTGGCATCCCTTCTTCCCGAGCGATCTTCTCCCAGATGTTCTGGATGGTGGGGCCGCCCTGCTCAGCAGGCGTGTCCACGCTGCCCCACATGAGGCGGAAGCCGCGGCGGGCGGCTTCGCGCATCTTATCGGGCGTGCTGGTGGCGACGTAGACAGGGGGATGCGGCTTCTGGACGGGTTTGGGGATGACGACGGTGTCTTTGTACGTGAAGTATTTGCCCTTGTAGTTCACCTTGGGCTGGGTCCAGGCCTGGAAGAGAACATCCAGGACTTCCGCAAACATCTCGTTGCCCTGTTCAATCGGGATGTTCATGCCGGAGTACTCGACGGGCTGGTAGCCGCGGCCGACGCCGACATCGAGGCGGCCATCGCTCAAGATGTCCACCATGGCAATCTGCTCGGCGAGGCGGATGGGATTGTGGAAGGGGAGAACGAGGATGGCGGTGCCGATGCGGATGCGTTTGGTCTTAGCGGCGACGTGGGTGGCGTAGAGAAGCGGATCGGCGCAGAGGCCATAGCGATTGAAGTGGTGCTCTGTGATCCAGACTTCGTCGAAGCCGAGATATTCGGCGTACTGCATGATCTCGACATCTTGCTTGAATGTGTCGCGCTCCGACTGCCATTCGGGATTTTCGACGAGCTGGAACGTGCCGAACTTCATGGGTTCCCTCAGCAGGTTCTCCCTGCGCCGTTTGTGTAGCTTTGCCGATGCATCGCTCTGCGGCAACCGCGAGCGGCTAGAAGATGCGTCCTTGGGTGCGTTTCTTGGTTTCAAGCAGGATCATGGTTTGGCTGGAGCGTATGCCATTGAGGGTGTTTAGTCGCTCGGCGAGGAAGCTCCAGAGCTCCGGGAGGCTGCGGACGTTGACCCAGACGTAGAGGTCATGCGGACCGGTGGTAATGCCGACGAACTGGACTTCCGAGAGATTGGCGATCTCCTCGGAGAGCGGGACGGTGTGCTTGGGATCGGTGTTGACGCCGATAAGGGCGGTGACCGTGAAGCCGAACTTGGGCGGATCGAGGACGGCGGAGATCTTGATCCAGCCACCGTCCACAAGAGCCTTGAGGCGACGAGCGACTGTGCTTTCGCTGATGCCGAGGGCCTTGGCGAGGTCCACGTTGGCGGCGCGGCCATCCTTCACGAGCAGGTCAACAAGCTTCAGGTCAATATCATCGAGCGTACGATTTTCAGCTCCATTGATTGATAGTTGCGTCATTGCCCACCTACAGCATATTTTAGGGCGCCCTTTGTATCAGATATGCTGTTTGATGTCAATAAAGACTAGTCTGCCGCTAGATTGCCTCTCACTTATGTGAACCGGCAATAGGAAGGTACCTGGCTTGCAGAAGGGCCGCTCACCGGGCATGATACTGCCCACTTTCCTTTCTACGGTAAAGGAGCGCAGTGAGCACTTATCGGTTCAGCCACATCGGCCTGTGCGTGACGGACCTGATGCGGTCGCGGGAGTTTTACGAGAAGTACCTGGGCTTCAAAGTGAAGCACGAGATACGCCCGGGGATGAGCGAAACGCAGGACAAGTTCCTGGCGCTGAAGAAGGTGGACCTGACGGCGCTCTTCCTGACCAAGAACGGGTTCACGCTGGAGCTGCTGTATTACCATTCGCCGGGGACGGCGCCGAAGGCCACCCGGCCCATCAACCAGCCGGGACTGACGCATATCTCCATGCGGGTGCGCAACCTGGCGAAGCAGCTGGACAGGCTGGAGAAGTCGGGATACACCGTGCTGCGGGAGCGCTCCTACCATACGAACGCCTGCTTTATCCAAGACCCGGACGGCCAGCAGATCGAGCTGCTGGGAATACCGCCGAAGGCTCCGAAGCAGGGGAAGAGGCGCTAGAAGAGACGGTGCCAGAAGCGAATCTCACGTCTTGTATTTCCGGGATGCTGCACCGATACTACAGCCATCCAATTCAGAGACCGCAACTCAGAGGAGGACCCCATGTTTGAAATCCCAAAAAAGCCGTACGGCAAACTTGATCTCATCTCAGCGGACGACCATATCATCGAGCCTGCCGACGTGTGGACGAAACGCGCGCCGACGAAGCTGAAGGAGAAGGCCCCGAAGATCGTGGTGGGGGCTGACGGTGTGGAGATGTGGAAGGTGGAGGACCGGGCAACGCCGAACATCGGGCTCTCCGCCATGGCGGGCAAGTCGTTCGAGGAGTACACCGCCAAGGCGCAGAACTATAGGGACATGCGCTTGGGGTGCTACGACCCAAAGGCGCGGGTGGCTGACATGGACCTGGACGGCGTGAAGACGCAGGTCTGCTTCCCCACGGTGCCGAGCCTTGGCGGTGAGAACTTCTTCAGTATCAACGACCCTGAACTGCGCGACTGGGCGATCGCCACATACAACGACTGGGTAGTCGAAGAGTTTCAGCCGACGGCGCCTGGGCGACTCATCGGTCTCGGCATCCTGCCCCTGTACAACCCCCAGATGGCAGTAAAGGAGTTGAACCGCATCGTGAAGCGAGGCGTGAAGGCCGTCTCCATCCCGTGCTACCTGGAGGGGGCGAAGGACTGCAAATCGTTCGTTGACCCGTGGTACGACCTGGTGTGGTCGGCGTGCGAGGAGATGGACATCGCGATCAACCTGCACATCTCATCGGCGAAGCGAGGCGGCTCGGAGTTCTTGAAGAATCCCCTACCAGGGACTGCGGAGTCATACATCACGTCCGCGCCCTTGAGCAACTTCCAGATACTCTCCGACATCATCTGGACGGGCATGCTGCACCGGCACCCGAAGCTGAAGGTGGTTTCCAGCGAGGGGGGCATCGGCTGGGTGCCGTATTTCCTGGAGCGCGCCGACTACACCTACAACCGCCACCGCTACTGGACGAAGTCGCAGCTTACACAAAAGCCGTCCGAGTATTTCCACCGCCAGTGCTACGTGGCGTTCATCAGCGACGCCGCGGGCGTGGCGTGCCGGCACATGATCGGCATCGATAACCTGCTGTGGGAGTCCGACTACCCGCACACGGACACGACATGGCCCTACAGCCATAAGAGCGTCGAGCAATCGCTGCCCGGGGTGCCCGAGCACGAGCGGCGCAAGATCGTGTTCGAGAACTCGCAGCGCATCTATCACTTGAACTAGACGGGCGAGTTTCCATCGGCTTTCCCCTGAGCGGCCCAGACGCGGCACCGCGATAGAGTCATATCTTTCATTCGAGGAGGATGGGGTGACGCACAAGAAGAGCTTCCCGGTGTTCGATTGCGACGCGCACATCAACGATCCGTTCGAGATATGGGACTACGTGGAGCCGGAGTACCGCGACTTGGTGAAGCGCTCCTACTGGAAGGACGCGAAACACGCGGTGCTGAACGGGCGGACGGAGGTAATCGGCGGGGCGAACTCCGAGTTCCCGACGTTCAACCCAATCTGCATCGCGGGGCCAGGCTTCAACAAGAAGATCATCCGGAAGCTGGGCCAGATGCCGCTGACGCCGGAGCAGGCGGACTACGTGGAGCACAAGGGGGCAAAGGACCCCCGTGCCCGGGTCAAAGAGATGGATCTGATGGGGATAGACCAGGTGCTGGTGATCCCGACGATGATGGTGGCACACCTGCCGTTCGTGGAGAGCATCGAGGGAGCGGCGGCCTTCTGCCGGGCGTATAACAACTGGTCGCTGGACTGGTGCAAGCAGGCGCCGGGGCGGCTGTACGCGGCGGCAGCGCTGCCGGTGCAGAGTCCGGGGGCGGCGGCTGAGGAGATCAAGCGCGCCTCCAAGCTGGGCATCAAAGTGGGGCTTATCCGCCCGATAGACGCGCGGGGGAGCTACCCGAACCGCCTGGTGCGAACGGCGGACGCGGCAAGTGTGGCGACGTACGACCTGGTGTTCCGCACGTTCCAGGAGACGGGCATGGTGCTGGGGATGCACGCCTTTCCAACACCCCCTTCCGAGCCGAGCGCCACGATGGTGACGCCGGGCGAGATGCTGATGCGCGCAGGGGAAGGGGCAGTGCGCGCGCCGGATACGCAGACGATGAGTTTCATCTACGAAGGGATGACATGGCTGGCGCAGGTCTTCCTTTCCGGCTTCCTGGACCGCTATCCGAAGCTGAAAATGGCGATCTTTGAGTGCAACGCCACCTGGCTACCGCCGCTTCTGGACCACTGCGACCGGCTGTTCAAGCTCTACCGCCAGGAGAGACTCTTCCCCGCGAAGCGGCTGCCGAGCGAGGCCTTTGAGGAGCAGTGCGTCATCTCCTTCGAATCGGACGAGACGCCGGTCTTCCGCCAGTGGGACCGCTTCCAGAAGGTGGGCATCTGGGCGTCAGACGCCTATCACCATGACGCGGCGGACGCCTGGAGCGGCATCAAGGAGATGGAGGAGGCGGGCGTGCCCCTCGCGGTGCAGAAGCGGCTGATGGGCGAGAACGCATGCCGGATGTACGGCATCGAGCAGAAGCTCTTTGTGACGGAGGCGCCTTCGGTGATCGAGCGGCCGGCGTGGTTCCCGAAGAGCGAAGACCTGGAGCAGTGGTGGGAGAGAGAGGCCTATCCGCGCGGACGCCATCACCACGTGAAGCGCTAACCGCGCAGGAGACGACCATGACCACCGCAACAGCAACAACAGTCTTCGACAGCTGCAGCTACATCCTGGAGCCGGCTGCCATCTGGGAGCAGCACCTGGATGCCGCGTACCGAGTCGCCGCGCGCTCGGCCTTCTACTTCAATCTCGACGCCTCGGGCGTTATCACGACGATCCTGAACGGCAGATCGGCCAAGCCGATGAACTCCAGCCGCATCTTCCGGCAGGCGATCTGGCGGCCCGGGATGACGCCGGAGCAGATCGGCGACCTGGACCCGCGAGCCTTCCACCCCATCAACCCCGGGGCGTGGGATGCAGCGGCGCGCCTGAAGGACATGGACGCCATGGGAGTGAAGCAAGCGCTTCTCTTTCCGACGACGTTCGCGGAGTATTTCCCGCTTGTGGAGAATCCCGACCTGGCCCATGCGCTGGCGCGGGCGTACAACGATTGGATCGCCGACTTCGCCAAGGTGAACAGCCAGCGTCTCTTCCCGGTGGCCGTCCTCCCCGTCCAGGATACGGGCTTTGCCCTGGCAGAGCTGCGGCGCATCGCGAAGAGCGGCTTCAAGGCGGTGTTCATCCGTCCCGCCTATTACGGCGGCGGTTTCTTGAGCCACAAGCGGTACACCGCGCTCTGGCAGGAGCTGGAGGGATCGGGCATCGCCGCGTTCATCCACGCTTCGCCCGGGAGCACAAATGCCGAGTGGACGTCCACCGGGCCTTACGTGGAGCGCGTGGCGCTGAAGATGGCGATCGGCCATAACGTAGCGGAGGCGGTTGCGCTGGCGATGGACAATGCCGCGGCGCTGACGGCCTTCGCATTCTGCGGGCATATGGAGGAGTATCCGAAGCTGAAGCTGGCCTTCGCAGGGGCGGGAGCTTCACTTATCCCGCTGACGCTGGAGAAATCGGAGACGTACCTGACGGTTGCGAGCTACATCCGGGATGTGAGCCTGGAGCCGGAGCATATCTTTGTGGAGCGGCCTTCGCTGGTGACGTTCGACACATGGGAGAGCACGGTGGCGCGGCTGCACGATGCCTTCAGCCCCTTCGCGGCATGGGGATCGCGCTACCCGCACCACGACGCCTCCACGGCGCATGAGGCAATGGCGATGCTGAAGAAGCACAACGTCCCGGCAGCCGAGACACAGCGCCTGATGAGCGGCAACATCCTGAGCTTTTTGGGCGTGCGGTAAGCCCCGCGATGAAACAGATCGCCATCGGCAATGTGACCATCTCCAACGTCGTGGAGATCGGGCCTATGGAAGCTGATCACAAATACCTGCTGTTGGGCTCGACGCCTGAGGTGCTGGACCGGCATAAGGAGTGGCTGACGCCGCACTTCATGACGCCGGAGCACAAGCTGCTCATGAGCATCCACACGTACATCGTGAAGACGAAGCGGCACACAATCCTGGTGGATATGTGCTTCGGCAACAATAAGCAACGGGGGGCGAACGCGAAGGCCACGAACATGAACACGCCCTACCTAGATAACCTGGCGAAGGCAGGCGCGCCGCCCGATACGGTGGACTATGTGCTGTGCACGCACCTGCACAACGACCATGTGGGTTGGAATACGAAGCTGGTGAACGGGAAGTGGATGCCGACGTTCCCCAAGGCGAAATATCTGATGTCGAAAAAGGAGTACGGTTACTGGAAGGAGCGCAAAGAGGGCGACTTCAGCTACGACTCTTTTGTGGACAGCGTGCTGCCAGTGGTGGAATCGGGACAGGCAATGATGGTGGAGAGCGATTTTGTCATAGAGGACGAGGTGCGGCTGGAATCCGCGGCGGGGCATACGCCGGGGCAGGTCTCGCTGAAGGTGAACTCGAAGCGGCGAGAGGCGGTGCTGTGCGGCGATCTGATGCACCACCCGGCGCAAATCGGCGAGCCGGACTGGAATATCCCGTATGACGTGGACCCGCCGGGGACGCGGCAGGCGCGTCGGGATTTCTTCAAGAGGTATGCGGACACGGGGGCATTCATCCTGCCCGCGCACTTCGCCGACCCAACGGTTGGGCAGATCGTGAGCAAGGGGCATGGGTGGATGTGGCGACCGTACTTTGGGGATTGAGGGAACAGGAGACCTCACCCTGGCTCTCTCCCGGACGCTCCGATAAATCGGAGCTGGGAGAGGGTAGGGGCGCAATGATGCGCCCGGTGGGGAGGGGCGCTCCGGTGCGGCCCCGATGCAACATGCGGGGTGAGGACACACACGGTCCGAGCAGTCCGGACTCGTAGGAACGAGAGTCCTTCGGAAAGGGACCGCGTTCGTCCGATGGAATCGGACCACCCCTACGCAGATTCGGGTTGCAGGGCAACTCGGACGGCGTAGGCCCGTTCGTCGTGGCGATTCGGCATCGCCGCTTCTTAGGGCGACGGAGGGGGAGACCCTATGCGTTATCCCGGTCTTCCGAATCCATGAGGCCCTTTGCAAGGGTCATGAGGCGTTCGGAGCGCTCCTTGCCGACCTGCTTGGATGAGAGATAGTGCCCCAGGAGCTGAAGGGGCGTTTGCTGCTCAAGGGAAAGGGCGCCGAGTCGCGGGCGGGATGTGCGTTCCACATCGCGGGTGATGGCGGCGATAGCGTGCGCGCCGTGGCGTTCCACGGCTTGGCGAATCTCGCGCTCGCGGAGCATGGCTGCGAGGGACGCGGGGAGCTTGATGTGGAGACGGACGATGGCATCGGCTATATGATGGCGCTCTATGGCCTGGACGACGGTTAATGTTGGGTCCAGATCGTTCTCCAGAAGGGTCACGTCTATCGTGACGAAGGCTCGAGCCTGGACAGGATGGAAATCGAGCTTGGCAACGCGTTCGCCTAACGGCCTCGCAGCATCAAGCTCGACGATGTAGAAGCCCTTCGCTTCGTGATCTTCTTCGCCGAAGTCTATGCGCTGGAGGCTGCCGGGATAAAGCATCGGCGGGCGCTGGCTCAACTCCTGTCGGTGGTGGATGTGGCCAAGGCCGACGTAATCGGCAGGCAGGGCCGTGAGGGTGCTTTGCATGAGGACATGGTCGTAGCCGATCATCATGGAGCGTTCGGTGCCGAGCTTTGCGGTGCCGACGGTAACGTGGGCGGCAACGATGGCAGGAGTGGAGCGGTCGAGCTCATCGGCGGCGGCCTGGATGGCATTGGTGAGCTTCTGCTCGAGCAGTTTGTTGATCTGCTCGAAGGGGAGGTTACGGACGTCATCGCGGGCGAGGAAGGCGCTACGCCGAATCCAGGGGATGGCGAGCACTTGCAGGGGGCCAGCCCGGGTCTTCACGCGGTAGACATCCAGCCGATCGGTGACGGTGACGTTGGGGACGTTGAGGGTGTCGAATATCTCGATGGAGTTGGCCTTGTAGGAGGCGTGCGGGAGATCGTGGTTGCCGACGAGTAGGACCACGGGGATGCCTGAAGCGGCGAGCCGGGCGATGCGTTTAGCGAACTCGCGTTGGTGGGTCTGAGTAGGCTCGCGATTCTTATAGGCATCGCCGGTGAAGAGGAGGAGGTCCACCTTGTGCTGGATGGCATAGGCGACGACCTCATCGAAGGCGCAGAGGAAATCGAGGAGCCGGGTAGAGTAGCCGAGGTAGGGCTTGCGGTCTTCGCCGGGGGCAAAGGTCGGGGGCAGGCGCTCGATATCGACTTCGGCGGCGGGCCGCCCGTAGGTCTCAATCCCGATGTGGATATCGGAGACGTGCAAAATGCGCATAGCGGGCCGCCTGCGGAGGGATCGCGCTTAGTTGGGCTGGCTCATGGGACGAAAGACCATCTCCGGCGTGCGGCCCATGTCTATCAACTCGATGAGCATATCGCCTCGGATGCGATAGACCTGCTCGTGACTCTGGGCGCGGGTGTCTACGGTGATGGGGGTGATGAGGACGGTGGCGAGGCCACCCTTGGGAGCGACGATTTCCGCCTTGTAGGGCTTTTCGGCGAGAGTCTTGAGGTGATTGACGATGGGATCAACGCCGGTCTTTTCGCCCCCGTGCGTGCGCAGGAGGGCCTTGGGGTGGATCAAGGCCGCAACAGGCTGGTAGTCGCCCGTCTCGCGGGCCTTCTGGACGCGGCGAAGGAATTCGACGAGGAAGTCAATATCGCGAGTCTGCTGTGCGCGGGGGAAGACCATCGAGAACCTCTTGTGGAAAGTGGGGATAGTATAGCAGTGCGGGCGACCCCAGGCGAGGCGAGGGGCAGGGGAGAGAAAGGAGCCATCTATCCACAGAGGACACAGAGAGCACAGATTTTTGAAGGTAAAGAGCGAGCGTCACGGGAACACAAATAGAGGGGGAGGAAGACCAACGGTGATCTTATGGCGATGAGGGCTTGCGGTTCAGGTAGTGCTCTACCAGGCTGAAGAGGGCCTCCGCCGTTTTTTCCTTGAAGCCGATGCGGTCGGTGGTCCAGACGCTGCGCTCGACGAGCTCATAGCCGTCCTTGGTGGAGATGGCCATGAAGACGGTGCCGACGGGCTTACCCGGTGAGCCGTGGGAGGGCCCGGCGATGCCGGTTTCGGCGACGCCGATATCGGCCTGCATGAGGGCGCGTACGCCCTGGGCCATGGCGAGAGCCGTCTGCGCGCTGACGGAGCCAGCCTCCTTTAGCACATGCTCCGGGACTTTCAGCACGTGCATCTTGGGCTGGTTGCTATAGGCGACGACGCCACCGATGAAGTATTTCGACGAGCCGGGGATATTGTTGAGCAGATGGCCGACATAGCCGCCTGTGGTGGATTCGGCAACGGCGATGCGCTTGCCGGCGGCGATGAGTGCCTGGGCGACGCGCTCCTCCTTGGTCATAGGCACGGCCCTAGGCGGCAGAGGCCATCGCCCGGAGGCGAGCGACGCGCTCTTTGATGGGAGGATGGGTGGCAAAGAGGTTGTTCATGCTGCTCTCCTGGCCCTTTATGGGGTTGGCGATGTAGAGGTGAGCTGTGCCCTTGGTGGCGACCTCTAGCGGCTCAGTGTCGTTCGTAATCTTCTCTAGAGCGCCGGCGAGGCCGGCAGGGTAGCGGGTGAGGAGGGCGCTAGAGGCATCGGCGAGAAATTCACGCTGGCGGGCGATCGCGAACTGGATGACCTGGGCGGCGATGGGAGCAAGGATGAGGGCGACGATGGCGAGGACGAGGACAACCGCACCGGCCGAGCCTTCGCCCTTCCCTTTATAGCGCGTGCGGCGGCCTGCGCCGTACCAGGTGTAGCGAAGCATGACATCGGCCAGGACGGCGATGAAGCCGACGAAGACGGCGACCATGACCATCAAGCGCGTATCAAAGTTGCGGATGTGGGAGATCTCGTGGGCGATGACGCCCTCAAGCTCAAGCTTGCTCAGCTTCTGCAGAAGGCCGGTGGTGACGGCCACGGAGGCGTGGGCCGGGTCGCGCCCGGTGGCGAAGGCGTTGGGCGCGGTATCGTTAATGATGTAGACCTTGGGCATAGGGATGCCGGCGGCGATGGAGATGTTCTCCACGGTGCGATAGAGCTCAAGATGCTCCTGCCTTTTCGCTTCCCTAGCTTCCGAGATGCCGAGGACGATGCGATCCGACGCGCGATAGAGCCAGAGGGCGAGGAGGAGAGCAAAAGCCGTGAGCACGAGAGAGACGACGCCTGCCGGAGCGACCGGCAGGCCGAGGACGATGCCCACGGCGAAGGCAATGAGGCCGATGAGCAGAACGAAGGCCGCAATGAAGAGCGCCGTCTTGCGACGGTTCTCTTCGATAGCGGTGTAGATATTCAGGGAGCTAGTTGGTGAACTTGACCTGGACATCGGCACGCGCCGCTTCCTCTGCCTCGAAATAGCCCTCTTCTTTGAAGCCGAACATTCGCGCGACGAAGACGGCGGGGAAGACCTGAATCTTGGTGTTCAGGTCGCGGACGTTGGTGTTGTAGAACTGGCGCGCATAGGCAATCTTGGCCTCCAAGTCTGAGAGCTCGCCCTGGAGCTGGAGAAGGTTTTGGTTGGCTTTCAGCTCGGGATAGGCCTCTGCGACGGCGAAGAGGCTCTTCAGCGCGCCAGTGAGCATGTTGTCCGCCTGAGCGGCCTGCTGAGGCGTGCCTGCAGACATGAGGGCAGCGCGGGCCTTGGTGACATTCTA
>VGPF01000031.1 GCA_016875535.1 Chloroflexota bacterium | reverse complement strand
CTGCTCATCTCTCGCTCCTTGTTCCGATGGCCTCATCATGCCATCTTCAGGCAGCGATTCCACTTATCCCCGCTGTCTAGTTTTCCGGAACCACCTCTGGCAACCGCCGCAGTTGACATCCTTACCTGGTGGTGCTACTTTCCCGCAAGCCGGGAGGACGGCCATCGGAGGAAAGGGGAATACTATGAAAAGACTTTCGCGCCTGATCTTGTTTGTGAGCCTTACGCTCTCTCTTATCCTCGTCATCAGCGCCTGCGGAGGCGATGACGAAGAACCCACGGCCACCAAAGCGCCCGCCCCGACAGCGGCGCCTACCAGCGCGCCGACTGTTGCCCCAACGGCAACCCGCCCGCCCGCGCCGCCCACACCCGCGCCGACTGCCACTCCCGTTCCCCCCACGCCTACGCCCGCCCCCAGGGTCAAGCGCGGCGGCATCCTTCGCACTCGCATCGAATTTACGCCCTCATCCCAGCCCCAGTTCATGCTCCTCCAGGGGCCCATCAACTCCGCCTACCCCCTCTTCCAGCCGGTGCTCAGCACCCTTGTGCAGTTGAATATGGACGACCTCACCATCGCAGGCGACCTGGCGGAAAGTTGGACATTCAGCCCGGATGGCAAAACCATCACCTTCAAGATTCGCAACGGCGTCACCTGGCATGACGGCTCCCCGCTTACTGCAGCCGATATCAAGTTCAATTGGGACGCGATGCTCAAGGACTCCCTCGGTTTCGCCAGTCACTTCAAGGCTCTCCTCGCCGCCGCCGCTGATACCGCCCTTGTGGACCCCTCAACGTTCCAGATTACGTTGAAGCAGCCCAGCAACTCCCTCTTTCGCACGCTGACCCACGCCGTCATGTTCAACTACTCCCCGCGCGTGTCGCTCCAAGAACTCGTGGCCGGTAAGGTGATAGGGACCAACGCTTACCGCTGGACCAACCTGGATCGGGGCAGAAAGCTTGAGCTCCGCGCGAACCCGACCTATTGGGACAAGGGTGTAGACAATAGGCCGTTGCCCTATCTGGATGGTATTGACTGGTTCGTCATCGCCGATACCACTGCCCACATCGCCGCCTTCCGCACCGGTCAGATCGATGCCTTCGACCATATCAACGCCCCGGCCCTCGTCGGCCAGATAGACAACATCAAAAAGGACGTCCCGGCTCTGCAATCAAGCGCGACCTTTGATAGCTGGCGTATGCTCCTCGTCAAAAATCGAGGCCCGTTAGGCAACTCAGCGGTGCGCAAGGCCTTGCAGATCGGCTTTGATCGCGGCGCCTTTGTCGCTGCAGGCATGGGTGGTTCCGGCCTTCCATCCGGATACGCTAGCCCGCCCAAGGACTTCCAGGGCAACTGGGCCCCGCCCATGTCCGAGCAGCAAAGACTCCCCGGCATGAACCCGTCGGCCAGGGCGCAGGACCTTGCCGAAGCTGAGCGGCTCCTCGCCACAGCAGGCTACACAGCCGCCAATCCGCTCAAGCTCAACGTCTACGTTGTTGCCAGTGGCGTCTTTCCTACCGAGGCTGAGGCCGCCGTTACCCTCTTCAACAAAATCCGTGGGCTGGTCCTCACCGTCGTCCCTGAACAGCCGGCCGCTCACAACCAGCGCCTCGTCTTGGACGGTGATTTCGACCTTATCTATCGCCCCTTTGCACAGGCTATTGACGAACCCAGCCAGACCATAGGCCTCTTTTGGGTCAGCAGCGCCTCACGCAACTACGGTGGGTGGAAGGACCCCCAAGTGGACGCCATGTACAATGAACAGGAAACCACAACCGATGCCGCGCGCCGTGCTCGTATCGTGGCCGACCTTCAGACGCGCCTCTACGATGCCGCGAACTACATCGTCCTCGCCTGGGCCGCTACTCCCTGGGTTCGCCGCGGCGAGATGCAGAACATGCCCCTTGGCGGCTCCTTCGTAAATCGCGGCCGCTACGATAAGACGTGGATAGATAAATAACGAAGAGAAGCCTACTGCGCAAGAGAACGCCCCGGCTGGACCGGGGCGTTCTTGTTTATGCGATGACGCCCTGCTTCGTCAACGCCGCCGTTGACTCCACCTGCCTCCCCAGCAGGTCGTGGAAGACGTACTCGTTGTCCTGCCCCAACATCGGCGTCGCCTTGCGTATCTCGCCCGGAGTCTTGCTCAGCTTCCAGTGGATGCCGTTCACCGTGATCGGCCCGAAGGGATGCTGCACCTGCGCCCACCCGTTGCGGCTCAGGAAATGATGATTCGTGAACGCCTCCTCGTCTGATTGCGCCGGGAACGCCGGCACGCCGTGCGCCTGCAGCAGCTGCGCCGTCTCCATGGCGTTGCGCTCCTTCGTCCAGGCTGAGATGTGCGCATCGAGCGACTCCTGGTTCCGCAACCGGCGGTATAGATCTGTGTAGCGCGGCTCCCGCGACCACTCCGGCTCGCCCATCGCTCTGCACAACCCGAGCCACTGCTGTTCGCTCTCCACGGCGATGGCGAGCCATGCGTCATAGCCCGTGCAGCGGTAGAGGCCGTGCGGCGCCATGCGCAAGTCGCGGTTGCCCATCATCCCCGCGATGCGCCCGTTCCACTGGTAGTCCAGCATTTGGCTCCCCACCACCGTCGTCGCCGCCTCCCACTGGCACAGGTCAATATACTGTCCCTTCCCTGTCCGATCGCGCTCTCTCAGCGCCGAAAGGACGGCCAGCAGTCCGAGATAGCCGATGAACGGGTCAATGACTGCGGTCCCGAACGTCTGCGGCGGCTTTCCCTCTGCGTACCCTGTGATGCTTTCGATCCCCGTCAGGCAGGAAAGCGCCGACCCGAACGTCGTGATGCCGCTTAGCGGTCCCCACTGTCCTCCGGAAGAGAGCGAAATCATGATGAGGTCGGGCCGGACCTTCCTCAAAACGTCATAACCCAGTCCCCATCGAGAAATCGTCCCAGGCTTGTAGTTCTCGATCGCCACGTCCGCCGTGGAAATCAACTCCATCGCCAGCGCCTTGCTCTCACCCTTCTCCAGGTCCAGCGTGATTGAGCGCACATCCCGCAACAGCGTCAGCGATGAATGGTTCATCAGCGGGATCTCTTTGTAATTCGCTGCGCTCCGCCTCGTATTGTCCACCCGCCGCCCCGTCTCCACCTTCACCACCTCCGCTCCCATATCCGCCATCGCTCCCGCCAGCGCAGGCGCGGCCCATATCCACCCGAAGTTGACGACGCGGAGGTGCTTCAAAGGCAGATTCATACGACCCCGCTCCTTCTCAACTCTGTCAACTCCTGCCTGCTCACACCCACCCTTCCGCACAGCACTTCCTCATTGTGCTCGCCCAAAGCCGGCGCAGGTCGTGGTGCGCCTGTTCCCTTATGGCCCAGCACGTAGGGCGATCCTGGCGCTTCGATCACTCCGACTCCCGGCTGCTCCATTCGCTGGAAGTAGCCGCGCCCTCGCAGATGCACGCTGTTCAGCGATTGGTCCATCGTGTACACCGCCGTTGAGGGCACGCGGTTCCTCTGGCAGGAGATGAAAATCTCCTCGCGGCCTGTTCGATCGAGCCACTCCTGCATCATCGCGTAGATTTCCGGCCCGTACCGCACCCTATCGCGGTAGTGCCCCTTGAAGATCTCCGCCTGCGCCCACTCTGGGTCCCCCATCGCATGCACCAGCCCCTCCCACATGTGCGCCTCAGAGGCGAAGATGAAGACGTACCCGTCTTTGCACCGCATCATCGCTGCGGGAACGCCGCCGCGCTGGCTTCCGCCCTGCCGCGAAAGATGCTGGCCCCGCTCGTAGAAGAGAGCGACCAGGCCATAGCCCATCACCGTCACCGAAAGGCAGTCCGCCTCCGAGATTTCCACGAGCTGTCCTTCTCCCGTCTCCTTCCGGCTGTGATAAGCCAGCATCGTCGCCGCTGCCGCATTCACGCCGTTGTAATAGCTCCCATAGAGCCCGCCGGTGCGCAACGGCTCCCGGTCCGGCTCCCCCAGATAGCGGTGGCCCAGCGCCGCCGCATGCCACGTCACCAGGTCGTTCCCCAGGTAGTCACGGTACGGCCCGCTCAACCCGAAGGGACGGATGCACGTCACGATGAGCCGGGGGTTCCCTGCGCTGAGCGATTCGTGCGTCAGCCCACGGCGCTCCATCACTCCCGGCGGCGCATTCTCGATGAAGATGTCCGCCTCACGCACCAATGCGTGGAGCAGGTCTCTTCCTGACGGCGTATCGAGGTTCAGCGTCACACTGTGCTTGTTGCTATTGAGGTAGATGAAGAGCCCGCTCTTCTCTGGGTCGGGCTCATCGCCCGGAAATGGCCCCTGCCGCCGCGACTCGTCGCCTCCCATGTCCTCCACCTTGATGACCTCTGCCCCAAGGTCCGCCAATAGCTTGGATGCGAAAGGCGCTGTGACCATGCTCCCGTATTCCACCACCCGCACGCCCTCCAATAGGCCGAGCGATGCGGCGTCGGGAGTGCGGAACGGATGGAAGGGGAGACGTGGCCGTGCAAGCGCCGAGGCATCGAGCGTCATAGCTCGGCAAGCTAGCACAGCGTTTCACTAGGTGTCAACGAATAATCCCGCGCGGCTTGACGCCTTGATGGCCTGGTGTGACACTGGGTGGAGCATGCTCATTGACCTCCACGCCCACACCTGCGTCCACTCCTTGGACGCCTCACACACGCCCGATGCCCTCATCGAAGCGGCCAAAGCGGCGGGACTCCAAGGCATCTGCCTCACGGAGCACGACCAGTTCTGGGACGCCGCCGCCGCCGCGGACCTTGGCCGCAGGCACAACTTCCTTGTCATCCCTGGCAGCGAGGTCAATACGGAAGACGGGCACATGCTCGTCTTCGGCCTCTACCGCTACGTCTTCGGCATGCATCGCGCCGCCTTCCTCCGCGCGTTGGTGGATGAAGCCGATGGCGTCATGCTCGCCGCGCACCCCTATCGCCGCCGCCTGCGCACGGAGGTTGCCGAGTGGGTGCCTTCCTACGAAAAACAGCTTGAAGATGCCGGCCGGGAAGAAGCCTTCTCCCTGGTGCACGGCCTTGAAGCGATCAACGGTCGCGGCTCCGCGGTGCAGAACAAGTTCTCCGCCGACCTCTCCGGATACAAGGGCTTGCCCTCCTTCGGGGCGAGCGACTCCCACGACTCGAAGGACGTCGGCGCCTGTGCCACGGACTTCTCACGGAGAATCACCGATCTGGAGAGCTTTGTTGCAGAAGTGAAGGCAGGACGCTTCAAGCCCGCCCTGCTTCGAGCTGCGAAACCGGCCTAACCTACCTCGCCGCGCCTGCCAGCTCCGTCACGAAGAGCGTCACCGCCGTCTCCTCGGCTACGGCTCCCACCTTGACCGAGACGTCCGCTTGCAGCAGCCTCTGGTACAGCGCCTTCAGCGTCAACAGGGAGTACCGGCTCGATTGCTGGATCGTCTTCTCCACCACCCAATCGGAGTTCGTCGCCAGCGCCTCCGCGATCGCGCTCTGTGGCGCATTCGCCTCGAGCAGCACCTTCGCCTGCACCAGCATCCGCAGTTGGCGCCCCAGCATCGTGATGATCATCTGCGCCGCCTCTCCCTGCACGAACAGCTGCTCCAGGGCGCGCACGGCATCGGCCCTTCGACCCTGCACCGCCGCGTCCGTCAGGTCGAAGATGCGCGCCTCCCGTGAGGAGTGCACCAGCAGGCGCACATCGCTCTCTTGGATGGGCCGCCCCGTCGCATACAGCGCCAGCTTCTCGATGTCGTTGTCCAGCTGGCGCAGGTTGCCCGTCGAATACTCGGAGAGCAGCCGCGCCGCCCCGGGATCAATGCTTCCGCTGTGCTTCGGCGTCTGCGCCACGATCCAGTCCTGCAGCAGCCGCCCGCGTAGCGGCGCGACGGCTTTCACCTGCGCGATTTCGCGCAGGACTTCCAGCGCCGGATTCGTCGCCTTGATGACGCCGCTGAGGAAGACGACCACATTGGTCGGCGGCGTGCTCTCTCCCAGCTTCCCCAGGCCCGCGAACTCGCCCAGTTCCTTGCCCTTCGCCTCTGCCGCCTGCCTCCGCCCGCGCCGTCCGCCTCCGCCGTCGAACCGCTCCAAGAGGCCCTCCACAACGATGAGCCTGGCGGGCGCGAAGAACGGCAGCGTCGCGCACGTCATTTGGAGCTCCGCGAAGGTAAGGGTCTTGCCGTCCAGCGTCGCCGTGTTCGCTGCCAGCGATTCCTGGTCTCCTAGGTCTCGCTTCATTGCCGCCAGCGCCTCTTTTACCGAAAACTCGTCCTCACCGTAGAGGACGTGGATGTTGTTCGCCATGCGCTTGTGCTCGTTTCGTTGACGCTCTCCTCTGGAGGGCCATATGATTGTAGCCCACTCGCCAAGGCGCGTCGCTCAGCTTGTACCCCTCTCCCTTGATGGGAGAGGAACTCGAGCGTAGCCCGAGAGGAGAGAGTGAATTTGTCAGTACCCCAGCCCTCGCTCGGTCTCTACATCCATATCCCCTTTTGCCGGACGAAGTGCATCTACTGCAACTTTAATACCTATGCGCGCCTTGAGCATCTTATCCCCGACTACGTCCGTGCCCTCTCGATTGAGCTGCAGGCCTGGGGTCATGTCCTGGAGCATCCAGCCGTCCGTACGATCTTTCTCGGCGGCGGCACGCCCTCACTCTTAGCTGAACGTGATATCACGCAAGTCATCACCTCCGCCTGCAAGGCCTTTGACGTCTCACCCGCTGCCGAAGTCACTCTGGAGGCCAACCCCGGCGATGTCACGGATGCGAAGCTCTCCTCCTGGAAGGCCCTCGGCGTGAACCGACTCAGCATGGGCGTCCAAAGCTTCGACGATGCCGAGCTGAAGATGCTTACCCGCCGCCATACGGCGGAACAGGCGAAAGATGCCTACCGTCTGATGAAAGCGGCTGGCCTCCCCAACGTCAGCTTTGACCTTATCTATGGCCTTCCCATGCAATCGCTCGAGACCTGGCGGCGAACGCTGGAGCAGTCGCTGCAGCTAGATCCCGTCCACATCTCCCTCTATGGCCTCACCGTTGAAGAGGGCACTCCCCTGCGGCACGATGTCGAAAGCGGAAGGCTCCCCAAACCCGATCCTGACATCGCAGCCGATATGTACCTCATGGCAGAGGAGATGCTGAAGGGCTACCGCCACTACGAGATCTCCAACTGGGCCAAGCCCGGTTATGAGGCCAAGCACAACCTTATCTACTGGCACAATGAGCCCTTCCTCGGCGTCGGCCCTGGCGCTCACTCCTACTTGCGCCGCAAGCGCTTCTGGAACATCAAGTCGCCCGCCGACTATATCCGCAGGCTCACCACCGATACCGGTGCGCGCTGGCCCTTCGATGAGATGCCCACCGTGGAGGAGTGGCGCGATGTTGACCCGAAGGACGTGGCCTCCGAGACCTCCATCCTCCAACTGCGCCTAGATGAAGACCTGGCGATCTCGGCCGTCGCCTCCCGCTATGGCGAGGCTGAGGCTTGGCGTCAGGCCGGGACACTCCGAGACTTTGCCCGCCACGGCCTCGTCACCGAATCCAACGGCCTTTTCCGCCTCACCACTAAAGGTCGGCTCCTCAGCAACGAGGTCTTCGTGAAGCTCTTGCCGGAATAGGGCCTCTCTGCAAGTCGCCTATGCTATCCTCCTTCCACCTATGTACGTCATCGGCACCGCAGGCCACGTTGATCACGGCAAGTCCACCCTCGTCAAAGCCCTGACGGGCATTGACCCCGATCGCCTTAAGGAAGAGAAGGCGCGGGAGATGACGATTGACCTCGGCTTCGCCTGGCTCAAGCTCCCCAACGGCGAAGAGGTCGGCGTTGTGGACGTCCCCGGCCACGAGCGCCTCGTCCGCAACATGCTCGCTGGTGTCGGCGGCATAGACCTCGCCATGCTCATCGTCGCCGCCGATGAAGGCGTCGCCCCCCAGACGCGCGAACACCTCGCCATCCTCGATCTCCTCCGCGTCAAGTCCGGCATCATCGTCCTCACTAAGAAAGACCTTGTAGATAAGGATTGGCTCGAACTCGTCAAGGCCGATGTCCAGCAGGCCGTCACCCCAACCACGTTCAAAGATGCGCCTATCATCGCCGTCTCCTCCCTCACTGGCGAAGGCCTGCCTGATCTGAAGAAGCTCATTGCTGAGCGTCTTGCCAAGACGGAGCCGCGCAAGGACATCGGCCGCGCCCGACTTCCCATAGACCGCTCCTTCGTCATGACCGGCTTCGGCACCGTCGTCACCGGCACCCTCCTGGATGGCAGCCTCAGCGTTGGCCAGGAGGTTGAGGTAGTCCCCAAGGGACTGCAGGCCCGTATCCGCGGCCTCCAAACGCACAAAAAAAAGCTAGACTCCACCTCCCCTGGACGCAGGCTCGCCGTGAACCTCAGCGGCGTTGACCACGCCCAGCTTGAGCGCGGCGATGTCGTCGCGACCCCCGGCTGGCTTACTACCACAATCGCCTTTGACGCCCGCGTCCAGCTTACCCGCGGTGCTCCTCTGTTGAAGCATAATGCCGTCGTCACGCTCTACGTCCAAACCTCCGAGCTTCCTGCCCGCGTTCGCCTCCTCGATTCCGACGAGCTGAAGCCAGGCGAGACCGCCTGGGCCCAGGTCAAGCTCGCCCGCCCCGCCGCCATCGTCAAAGGCGATCTCTTCATCCTTCGCAATGGTTGGGGCACCATCGGCGGCGGCGAAGTCGTCGAGCCGAAAGCCCAGCGCCACAAACGCTTCAGTAAAGAGACCGTGGAGCGACTCGAAGTCCTTGAGGCGGGAACGCCCGAAGAGATCGTCCTGGAGGCCATCGCCTCCAGCGAGCCCTGCCAGGCCAAGGTTCTTGTAGATGCCGCGAGCCTCTCTTGGGACAAGGTGAAGGCCGCCATTGAAGGCCTTGTGAAAGAGGGTCAGGCTCTCGTCCTTGGCCCAGGCTCTATTTACGAGCAGTCCATCCTTTACAGCAAGCCCGGCTTTGAAAAGCTCTCCTCATCCCTTCGCGCCCTTCTCGCCGACCACCACCAAAAGTTTCCCCTCCGCCGCGGCATGCCGAAGGAAGAGGTGCGCAACCGCCTCAGCCTCGCCGCGCCCGTCTTCGCCCTCGTCCTTCAGCGCCTCATCGCCGCCAACACCCTCGCCGAAGACGGCGCGCTCCTGCGCCTCCACGCCCATCAACCCAAGCTCTCCCCTGCCATGCAGAAAGAGGCCGATGGCTATCTGAGGGCCCTCGCCGCGTCGCCCTTCAGCCCGCCCGGCGATGTGCAGATCAACTCGGAAGCACTCGCCTTCCTCGTTGAACAGGGCAAAGTCGTCCGAACCAGCGCCGATGTCGTCTTCACGGCGGAGGCGTATCAGGCTATGCTCGATAGGGCCACCGCCAGGCTCAAAGCCAACGGCAAAATCACCCTTGCGGAAGTCCGCGATATGTTCGGCACCAGCAGGAAATATGTCCAGTCCTTCCTCGAATATCTCGATCAGCAGCGCATCACCCGCCGCGTCGGCGATGAGCGGGTCCTGAGATAGTCATGGCTCTCGACCTAGGGAAATCCGCACCGCAGATCGCCAAGATGGCTGAATCTCTTAAGGCTGGCGGCGGAGAGCGGCGGAAACGGCTCGATGCCGCCTTGCGCCAACTGCGTGACCCGTTGAGCAAGGTACCCTTTGAAGCTCTGCACAAACGCATCAGAGCCTCCCTTCCGCCACGACGCAAACTCACCTGGCCCATGGCCGCCTTGCCCGATAATGATCCTCTCGATGCCGTCTATCGCGCCCCGGATCTGCCAGCCGATTACACAGCCGTTGCCACGGATGGCTCCCAGATCGAGCCTGATCGCCATGGCGAGGCGCGCTACTTCCTTCTCAATACCGGCGGCATCGCGCTCCGCTACGGCAGGATGCCCGAGGCCGATATCTTCAGCCAGCCCCGGCTCTTTGCAACGCCCGAGGAATTGGTCATTGCCCATCCGGAAGATGCATTCAAGCAGCAGCAGATAGATGAGACGCTCCTTGGCGAATCGCGCATGGTCCTGGAAGCCGAAGCTCTCGCCGATCGCCTCTCTGCGATGGATCCGTCCCTTCCCGCCCTCGCCCTCCTTGATGGTACCCTTATCCGCTTCATCTACACCGGCAGCCGCTATGAGGACTATGTGCGCGAAAGGCTCCTGGAGAATGGTTTGCTTAAGGCCTTCCATAGGCTCCGCGACCAAAGCCTCTCTCGACTCGTCGCCTTCGCTGGCTACATCAGTAAGCCAGGCAGCCATGAGGTCGTGAACCTCCTCCGCGCTGTCCACTGCCCGCATGCGGGCGTGGAAGAGGCCGGCTGCGACCTCCTCTGCGGCAAGGGCGGCCCCGGCAAGCAAGAGTGCGATGCCGTTGCCAAGGGCCTCACGGATGCTGACCTCTTTGCTGAGCTTCTTGACGTCGGTGAGCGCTCCGCGCTCTTTCCCACTCAAGCGCCAGTCGTGCAGTCTTACGGCCCCCACGCGGTCTGCTTCTTCTATATGAACGTAGGCGATGAAATCGCCCGGCTCGAAATGCCGGCCTGGGTCGCCCGCCATGCAAAAGCGGTAGATTTCCTCCACGCCGCCGTTCTCGACCAGTGTAAAAAGGGGCGCGGCTATCCCCTTGCCCTCCAAGAGGCCCATGAGGCCGCCGTCGTCACCATCGGCGATCGGCAAAACTTTCAGCGCCTCCTCGATGGCATGCTCCTTGCCGAAGGCATAGGCCGCACCTCGGCCAAGGCGCGCAGCAAACGTATAAGGGCGGTCTGATGTGATGACTACTGAAAAGCTCGGCGAAGTTGTGGAGGCCTCAACCGCTTCTTTCACGGTCCACTGCCACAAACTCGGCGAGCCGCCTCCGCTCGGCAGTCTCGTCATCGTTGCCGATGGCGACCTCCTCATCTTCGGCGTCGTTCACAATGCCGCCACCGCAGGGATTGACCCTTCGCGCAAGGCCCTCGCCCTCGGCGAAGAGCTTGCCTCAGCCGACGACGTTTATAAAGAGCACCCGGAGCTGACTAAACTCCTCCGTACCGATTTCACAGCTCTCGTTGTTGGTTATAGAGATAAGAATGGCGTGCGTCACACCTTGCCGCCGCGCCCTGCCAAGATTCACGGCTTCGCCCACGTCGCCGCAAAGCAAGAGACCCAGGATTTCACTGCCGTCTTCCACTTCCTCGATGCCTTGCTGAACAGCGAAGCGGAGAACCGCGATGCTGCCCTGGCCGCCTGCCTCCGCCTCGCTTCAACAGCCCATAACGAAAAGGACTACCTCGTGCGCGCCGGGAAAGAGCTTGCCAGGCTCCTTGCTCAAGACAGTCGCCGACTCAACACGATACTGCGGATGCTGAAGGGGTAACGCGATTGCGGATGCGTCCTCTTGGGCGTTATTCGGGGGTGGGCTATGTCGTTCGTGAAAACAGTCCCGGTGGGCGAGGCGCAGGGTTTGCTCAGAGAGCAGTACGAGCGCTTCGCAAAGAGCCTAGGGCTAGCAGAACCGCCCAACCTGACCAAGGCGTGGAGTCTGCAGCCGGAGATCGCGAAAGCATGGCTGGATTTTGGACATCTTGCCATGGATCGGAGTGGGCTATCGAATAAAGAAATCGAGCTGATGCTGACGCGGATCACTCATCGGCTCAAGTGCGCCTATGTGACTCGGAACCACGCTTGGATTCTATGGAGGATCACTGGCTGGACCAAGCGGAGGGTGATTGACGTCGTTCGTAAGCGGGACTGGTCGGGACTCAGCAATCGGGAAAAGCGGCTGGTGCGCCTTGCTGACAAGATATGCGCGCGATCCCACAGGACAAACCGCAGAGATATCGAAGGATTGCGGAGGAGCGGCTTGACTGAAGCCCAGATCACCGCAGCGCTTTTCCTTATAGGGTGGCTCGTCTCAGACGCAGTTATCCCAAATACTCTTGGGCCGGCGCCGGACGGATTCTCACAGGACTTTTCATCTGCTGTGGATTGGTGAGAGCTTGGGTTATCTCCCTGGCTAACGAGCGCCGGCCGCCGCGATCCCTGCATCCCGCGCCAGGCGCTCCCGCACCCGCTCCCCCGGCATTACCTCTTTCTTCGCCAGCTCCGCCGTCAGCTCAACCAGCGCCTCCCGGTGGGTCTGCAGCAGCTTCGTCGCCGCTGCCAGCCCCTCTTCCACAAAGGCCCGGACCTCTTCGTCAATGATTTTTGCCGAGCTTTCGCTCGTGTAGACGTTCATCCCCGCCGTCGGCGATGGCAGATATCGTAGCTCGTCGCGGTGCTGGTACACGATGGGCCCCACCTTCGTGCTCATGCCGAAGTCGCAAACCATCCTCCGCGCCAGGTCCGTTGCCTTGAGTAGGTCGTCGTGCGCCCCCGTTGACCGCGTGCCGTAGAGCACCTCTTCGGCCGCCCGTCCGCCCAGGAGCGTCGCCAGGCGGTGCTTCAGCTCACCCTCCGTATAGACAAACCTGTCCTGCAGCGGAAGCTGCATCGTCATCCTGAGCGTCGCCGTGCCGTGCGGGACGATGTCACCTTGTGGACGGGGTCGGCATGCGGCAGCAGCGTCGCCACCACCGCGTGGCCCGTCTCGTGGCAGGCGATCGTCTCCTTCTCCTTCACGCTCATCACCAGGCTTCGGCGTGTTAGTCCCGCCATGACGCGCTCGATTGCTGCCTCAAAGTCCTGCATCTGCACCTTCTCGGCGCCCCGGCGTGCGGCCAGCAGCGCCGCCTCGTTCACGATGTTCGCCAGGTCGGCCCCCACCAGTCCCGAGGTGGCCGAAGCCAGCGCATGCAGGTCAATCGTCGGATCAAGCGTCAGATGGCGTACGTGCACCTTCAAAATTGCTTCGCGCCCCGTCAGGTCGGGACGGTCCACCGTCACCTGCCGGTCGAACCGGCCCCCGCGCGTCAGCGCCGGGTCAAGGAGGTCCGGCCGGTTCGTGGCAGCCATAATGATGATGCCCGCCGAAGTATCGAAACCGTCCATCTCTGCCAGCAGCTGGTTCAGCGTCTGCTCGCGCTCCTCGTGCCCACCGATCATGCTGGCAGGCCCGCGCCACTTCCCTATCGTGTCAATCTCGTCAATAAAGACGATGCACGGCGCCTGCCGCTTCGCATTCTCGAAGAGGTCCCGCACGCGGGCCGCCCCCACGCCGACGAACATCTCCACGAACTGGCTTCCAGTGACGCTGAAGAAGGGGACGCCGGCCTCTCCTGCAGTTGCCTTCGCCAGCAGGGTCTTCCCCGTCCCCGGCGGGCCAAGGAGGAGGACGCCCTTGGGGATCTTTCCGCCGAGTCGCTGGTATTTCTCCGGGTGCCGCAAGAAATCCACGATCTCCTGCAGCTCGAACTTCGCCTCGTCCACGCCTGCTACGTCATTGAAGTTCACCGCGACCTTGGTGCTGCTCACCAGCTGCGCCTTGCTCTTCCCAAAGCTCGTAACCGTCCCTCCCCCTCTCGCATAGCTGAACCAGGCGAGAAGCAGCACTACCATCCCTATCGGGATCAGCCAGCCGATGATTGTCGGCCAGACGCTCGTAGATTTCGGCTTGCCCGAAACGTCAACGCCCGCCGCCTCCAGCTTCTCCAGGAGCGTCGCATCATCAACGCCCGGGACACGCTTGGTCTTGAACTCCGCCTTCGCCGCCGTCCACAGGATGCTTGTCTCGCCGATCTCCGCCTTGGAGACTTGCCCGCTCTCCACTGCGGCCACAAACTCGCTATAGCTCTTTTCCTTCGGCTGCTCCCCTCCGGCGAGGGGAAGAAAGACGAGCAGGAACGAGATGACGATGATCGCGAGGACTAGAAATGGCAGAAGCGGGGATCTCTTTCGCTCGGTTGGCACATGATCCTCGATTTCTAGTGCAAAGCCTCTTCACGCTTTCGCCCAAAGGCTAAAGGTCGTAACAGGGTATGGCGTGATTCTACGCCGAAAGGTCGTGAAAGTTGCGTGAAGGCGGACTGCGGGTAGCCGTGGCCTGCGTGATAGGTGCCTTGGGCCGCAATCTACTTTGTGCTTTATTTCACTTGCAATCCGTTGGCGGCCTATGCTATAGTCCCCTGCCAAGGTAAAAAAGGCTCTTTTTTCTCTGTCGGGCACCCCCGATAGTGACATAAAGGAACGGGCGTAGCCACTATGCTGAGCGACTTTGGGCTGCTGGGCGTTTTCATGATTTTCGCCATAATCGTCCCAGCTAGCATGCTTCTCATCCCCCTCGCCCTTACCCTCGCCGGCGTCAAGCCTCAGCGCCCCGATAGGACCAAGAACGAGACCTACGAGTGCGGCATGGAGAGCATCGGCGGCTCCTGGGTCCGCTTCAACTTCCGCTACTACTTCTATGCCCTCCTCTTCGTCATCTTCGATGTGGTCACCGTCTTCATCTACCCCTGGGCGGTGAACATCCGCCGTGTGGATTGGTTCGGCTTCTTCGCCATGCTCGTCTTTGTCGCCATCCTCTTCGCCGGCCTCGCCTATGCTTGGAAGAAGAAGGCCCTGGAGTGGAAGTAGCCCATGCCCGACGATAAGAGCCACCTCCTCGGCATGAGCAGCGAGCTGCGCCGCTACCAGGGCGGCCTCTCGCGCGAGCTCTCCCTCCAGATGGACAGGGAAGAGGGGGCAGAAGTCAACAAGCTCATCCTGGAGTCGCCGCGCCAATACAAAGACGACCCCATCATCGTCCCGGATGACCTCCAGAAGAACGTCATGGTCACCTCTGTGGACGCCCTTGTCGGCTGGGGCCGCAAGAATGCCATGTGGCCCCTCACCTTCGGCCTCGCCTGCTGCGCCTTCGAGATGATGAGCAGCGCCATGACCCGCTTCGATATCGCCCGCTTCGGCATGGAGGCCTTCCGCGCCTCTCCTCGCCAGGCCGATCTCATGATTGTCGCGGGCACCGTCACCTGGAAGATGGCCGTCCCCATCCGGCGTATCTACCTCCAGATGGCCGAACCGCGCTGGGTCATCTCCATGGGCGTCTGCGCCACCAGCGGCGGCCCCTATTACGAATCCTACAGCGTCGTCCCCGGCGTCAACCGCATCGTGCCCGTGGACGTCTACGTCCCCGGCTGCCCGCCCCGTCCCGATGCCCTCCTCTACGCCATCATGAAGCTCCATGAAAAGGTGAAGCGCAGCAGCGTGAAGTTCCAGCGGGAGATGGTCCGTGACTAAGTCCCTCCCGGCAGGTGAAGTCGCTGCGGCCATCAAGGCGCGCTTTCCTGATGCCGTTGCTGACGCTCAGGGCAGCACCGTTTGGGTGAAGAGCGCCTCCCTGGCCGAAGTCTGCCGCTTCCTTCGGGATGACGCATCCCTTGCCTTTGATTTCCTTGCCCTCCTCACCGCGGCTGACTACATAGACTACTTTGAGGTCGTCTACCAGCTCACCTCCTTGCGGAAGAACCATCGCCTCGTCCTAAAGACCCGCGCCTACAACCGCGATAACCCTGTCGTCCCCTCCGTTTACGGCGTCTGGCGCGGCGCGAACCTCATGGAGCGCGAAGTCTACGACCTGATGGGAGTCCGCTTCGAAGGCCATCCCATGCTCAAGCGCATCCTCACCTGGGACGGCTTCGAGGGCCACCCCCTTCGCAAAGATTTCCTCCTGCAACGACCCTAGCCATGGCGCTGAAAACCGAACCGATCATCGTCAATATCGGCCCGCAGCACCCCAGCACCCACGGGGTCTTTCGCCTGCGCGTCGCCTTTGATGGCGAAGTCGTTCAGGATATCGAGCCCGTCTTCGGCTATCTGCATCGCGGCTCGGAAAAGCTCGCTGAGGAGCGCACCTACACCCAGGTCATCACCCTCACCGACCGCCTTGATTACCTGGCCGCCATGTCCAATAACCTGGCCTACTGCGTCGCGGTGGAAAAGCTCATGGGCATAGAGGCCCCGGAGCGCGCCAAGTATATCCGCACCATGATCGCGGAGCTCCAGCGCATCGCTAGCCACCTCATGGCCCAGGGCTTCTTCCTCCAGGACCTCGGCGCCTTTGCCACGCCCATCATGTACATGTTCCGCGAGCGTGAAAAGATCCTCGATCTCTTCGAGATGGCCTGCGGCGCGCGCATCACCTATTCCTACATGCGCGTCGGCGGCGTCAACGCCGATCTCCCTCCCGAGTTCATGCCCTATCTCACTACCTTCATCAATGAGATGCCCGCCCATATAGACGAGTACGAGGGCCTCCTGCGGGAAAACGAGATCCTCATCACCCGCACCAAGAACGTCGGGATCCTGCCTGCCGATCTCGCCATCAACGGCTCCATCACCGGCCCCGTCCTCCGCGCCAGCGGCGTCGCGTGGGACCTCCGCAAGTCCGATCCCTATGAGGCCTATGGCAAGGTGAAGTTCGAGATACCCGTCGGCTCCGTCGGCGATAACTATGATCGCTTTCTCGTCCGCCTGGAGGAGATGCGCCAGAGCGTCCGCATCATCAAACAGTGCATGGAGCAGATGCCCCCTGGCCCCCACCGCGTAGACCTCCCCATGCTCCTCCGACCCCGTAAGGGCGATGCCTACGGCTCTATCGAAGGTCCCAAGGGCGAGCTCGGTTTCTACCTGGTGAGCGATGGCGGTGTCTCCCCCTACCGGTGTGCCATCCGCTCCTCTTCCTACATCAACCTGAACCTGCTGAAGGAGATGCTGGTCGGCTGGAAGATGCAAGACCTCATCACCATCTTTGGCAGTCTGGATGTCAACATGGGCGAGGTTGACCGCTGATGGAACATCTCGCCACAGGCTGCCAGCCGCCCGGCTTCTTCGATGGGATGAACCAGTGGGAGGAGTGGGTCCTCAATTTCTTCCCCCGCTTCGGCGATAGCCTCTGCCGCTCCATGGGCGGCGCATCCCCAGGCGGCTTTCCCGATTGGGCCATCTTCCTCATCCTCGGCATCGCTGGCGCTCTCATCGTCGTCAACATCGCCGCCCTCGGCGTCCCCTATGTCGTCCTCCTGGAGCGCAAGCTCCTCGGCCGCTTCCATAACCGCATCGGCCCCAACCGCGTCGGCATCTTCGGCCTTGCCCAACCCCTGGCGGACGCCCTCAAGCTCATGACCAAGGAAGACGTCACTCCCTCAGCGGCCGATAAGCTGATGCACGCCCTCGCGCCCCTCGTCTTCGCTATCCCTGTGGTGCTCATGTTCGCTCCCATCCCATGGGCCGACCACGCCGTCATGGCCGATTTGGACATCGGCATCCTCTACATCGTCGCCGTCACCACCGCGGCCGAGGTCGGCGTCTTCATGGCCGGCTGGGCCTCCAATAACAAGTATTCTCTCTTCGGCGCTATGCGCGCCGTCGGCATGCTCGTCACCTATGAGGTTCCACTGGTCCTCTCCATCGGCGCCGTTGCCCTTCTGGCCGGCACACTGAACCTCAGCGATATCGTGCGCAACCAGGAATATGTGCCGAACCTCCTCTTCCAGCCTCTCGGCTTCCTCATCTTCATGATCGCCGTCTCCGC
Source organism: Chloroflexota bacterium (assembly GCA_016875535.1). Classification (NCBI taxonomy): domain Bacteria; kingdom Bacillati; phylum Chloroflexota; species Chloroflexota bacterium. The sequence continues at coordinate 10,342 of VGPF01000031.1, read as the reverse complement.
CGAGCTCAACCGCGCTCCCTTCGATCTGCTCGAAGCCGATTCAGAGCTCGTCTCCGGCTTCCACACGGAATACAGCGGCATGAAGTGGGCGCTCATCCAGCTCGGCGAATATGCCGCCATCATCGGCTTCTCCGCCATCATCTCCACCCTCTTCCTCAGCGGCTGGAAGGGCCCCGTCTTTTTGCCTGGCTATATCTGGATCTTCCTCAAGATGGGCTTCATCATCTCCGGCTTTATCTGGATACGCGCCACCCTTCCCCGCATGCGCGTGGACCAGATTATGGCCTTCGGCTGGAAGTTCCTTCTGCCCCTGGCCTTTATCAACCTCTTCGTTACTGCGGCGGAGGTCATCGCCTTCCCGGATGGCCTGCCTGAATGGCTCATCCCCGTGAACATCGGCGTCGCCTTCGCGGCGGTCATCGGCTTCGCCAAACTCATGGGCTTCAAGGCCCAGACGCGTAAGCTCACCTTCTCCGGCGACTACGTTCCTCCCGGCGAGGCCGTCAATGGCGTGCGCACGGTAGCGAGGGGAGGCTAAGCCATGTACGGCGGCGGGATTATCAAAGGCTTCGGCATCACCCTCAGCTATCTCTTCAAGAAGCCCTTCACCGTCCAGTACCCGGAGGAGAAGGCTCCCTTCCATCCGCGCTTCCGCGGCTATGAGTTCGTCTGGTACGAAGATCGATGCACCGGCTGTGCCTCCTGCGCCAAGTATTGCCCCCTGGGCACCATCAAGATCGAGACCTCCCAGGCGCCCGATCCCAACGTCGGCAACAAGTACAAGCTGGAAGTCTTCGATATAGACACCGGCCGTTGCATGTTCTGCGGCCTCTGTGTGGAAGCCTGCCCCTATGACGCCCTCTACATGGGCAGCAACTTCGAGCGCGGCACCTATACCCGCAAGAGCATGGTCGTCCACGCCGATGAGCTGCGCACTGCCGATAAACGCCCCAGCGCCTTCGCCCGCCCCCATCTCCATGGCGTCGAATATAAGAGCGATAGCTCCCTTGAAAGCGGGGAGGCAGGCCGCTAGCCATGCACGTCTCCACCGGAGCCTCCATCGCCTTCTGGATCATCGCCGCCGTGACCGTCGCCTCTGCCCTTGGCGTCATCCTCATCCGCGATATCTTCCGCGCCGCCCTCCTGCTGGTCGTCACCTTCCTCTCTATGGCGGGCCTCTTCGTCACCCTGAACGCCGATTTCGTCGCCGCCGCTCAAGTCCTCATCTATGCGGGCGCCATCTCCATCCTCCTTATCTTCGCCGTCCTCCTCACCCGCGATGTCCAGAGGGGCAACCCCTCCAACCGCCAGACGCGCTGGGTCGTCTTCCTCGGCGTCCTCTTCGCCGTCACCCTCATCGTCATCTTCACCAACACCAAGTGGACACTTTCCGGCGAAGCCCCGGCGGAGAACACCACCGCCCTCATCTCAGACACCCTCTTCGATAAGTTCATCTTGCCCTTTGAGATCGCCTCCGTCGTCCTCGTCGCCGCCGTCATCGGCGCCATCGTCATCGCCAAGGAGAACGAGGACTAATGGCCGGCCTCGAACACTATCTCGTCCTCTCCGCAATCCTCTTCGCAATCGGGATGACAGGCGCCCTTCTCAAGCGCAACGTCCTCACCATCCTCATGTCGTTGGAGCTCATGTTCAATGCCGTCAACCTCGCCTTTATCGCCTTCGCCCGCTTCGTCACGCCGGGCCTTCTCACCGGGCACATCTTCACCCTCTTCATCATCGTGGTGGCGGCTGCCGAAGTCGCCCTCGGCCTCGCCATCGTCATCGCCATCTTCCGCAACTGCGAGACGGTGGACGTCACAGCCGAGAACAGTCTGAAGGGATAGCGCTATGTCCTGGATGCCCTACAAGACAGCCCCGAATCTCCTGATGGCGGAGATGTGGAAGGAGCTTTTCGAAGCGGAGGGTCTGCCCGCCCGTATCCTGCCGGAGGGCGATGTTCGCGCTTGGAGCGAGACGACGAAATTTGTGGTCTATGTGCCCCGGGGTCGTGAGCACGTGGCCGCGGAAATCTTGAGGAAGATCTAGCCGATGTCCGAGATCGCCGTCTGGTTCATCTTCCTGCTGCCGCTGGCCTCCTTTGTCGCCATAGCGGCCCTGCGGCCCTTTGTCGGCTCCCAGTGGCGCGGCGCTGGCTACATCACCCTCCTCTCCGTCGGAGGCTCCTTCGTCCTCTCCCTCTTCGCCTTCGGCACCGTTATCAACGATGCCAACCACAACCTGGACTTTCACACCCACGATTGGCTCACCATCGGCGGCCTCGAGATCAAAGTCGGCATCGTCATGGACTCCCTCACCGCCGTCATGGCCATCGTCGTCACCGGCGTCAGCCTCCTCGTCCAGCTCTACGGCACCGAATACATGCGCGGAGAGAAGAGCTACGCCCGCTACTTCGCGGCCATGTCCCTTTTCACCGCCTCCATGCTCGGCCTCATCATGGCTTCCAACCTCATCCTCATCTACGTCTTCTGGGAGTTGGTGGGCCTCTGCTCCTTCCTTCTCATCGGCTTCTGGTTCACCAAACCCTCCGCCGCCAATGCCGCAAAAAAGGCCTTCATCGTCACCCGCTTCGGCGATCTTGGCTTCCTCATCGCTATCCTCTGGGCCTATGTCGCCACCGGCACCTTCGAACTGGAAGGCCTGAAAGAGGCCGTTGAGGCCGGAGCCATCGCAGGCGTCGGCCTCACCTGGCTCTGTTTGGGCATCTTCGCGGGCGCCGTCGGCAAGTCCGGCCAGTTCCCCCTTCACGTCTGGTTGCCGGACGCCATGGAAGGCCCCACGCCCGTCAGCGCCCTCATCCACGCCGCCACCATGGTGGCGGCAGGCGTCTTCCTCGTCGCGCGCACCTTCTTCCTCTTCGAGCATTCGGAGGCCGCGCTGACCACCGTGGCCTGGATCGGCGGCGGCACCGCCCTCTTTGCCGCAACCATGGCCCTCGTCTCGAACGATATCAAGCGCGTCATGGCCTACTCCACCGTCAGCCAGCTCGGCTACATGATGATGGCCCTCGGCGTCGGCGCTCAGGGCCCCGCCATGTTCCACCTCTTCAATCACGCCTTCTTCAAGGCCCTCTTGTTCCTCGGGGCGGGCAGCATCCATCACGCCGTCCACACCTACGATATGCGCTACATGGGCGGCCTTCGCAAGGTCATGCCCTGGACCTTCATCACCATGATGGTCGCCAGCCTCAGCCTCATCGGCCTGCCGCCCTTCTCGGGCTTCTGGAGCAAGGACGCCATCCTCCACTCGGCGCAGGAAACCCACCATATCCAGGGCGGCGAGATTCTCTTCTGGCTCGGCGTCGCGACGGCTGTCCTTACCGGCTTCTACGTCTTCCGCATGATGTTCATGACCTTCACCGGGGCCTATCGCGGCGGCGCTGAGGCCGAAGCCAAGGCAGCGGGCCATCACGATGCCCACGCCCACGATGCCGGCGGCCGCCACGAGCCGCACCTCCACGAGTCGCCCGCCATCTTGCTCATCCCTCTCGCCGTCTTGGCCATCCCTGCCTTCGCCTCCGGCCTTGCCGATATGCCCGGCGATTTACTCGGCATCCCCGGCCACTGGATGACGGAGTTCTTGGGCGGAGAGACGGAGAAGTTCTCCGGCAGCGTCGCTATCACCGCCTCCATCGCGGGTGTCGCGGGCCTCGGCCTTGCCTATCTCATATACGTTCGCGGCGCGATCTCTCCCGCCAAGGTGGGCGCAACCTTCAAGCCCGTCTATACCCTCCTCGCCAACCGTTGGTACATTGACCACCTCTACGAGCGCGTCATCGTCGGCAGGCTCCTCCTCGGCACCGTTGCCGGAGTCACGGAGCTGGTTGACCGGGCGGTGGACGGCGTCGGCAACTTCACCGGCCTGGTCACGCGCAACCTCGGCAAGATTCCCGCCGTTATGCAGAACGGCCAGGTGCAGGTCTCCGGGGCCGTCATCTCCATCGGCATCGTCGTCATCCTCTTCGCATATTGGGTCTGGGGCTAAACCGTGGTTCTTACTTCACTTATCTTCCTACCCGCCGCAGGCGCCATCCTCATGGCCCTCTGCGCCCGCAGCGATCGCCAGGCCCGTTGGATGGCGGCCGCCTTCTCCATCGCCACCCTCGTCCTCTCCCTCATCGTCTGGGCCCGGCTCGATCTCGGCATAGACGGCCCGCAGTTCGTCCAGCGCAACGAGTGGATCAAGGCCTTCAACGTCGAGTACTTCATCGGCGTGGATGGCCTCAGCGCGCCCCTGGTCACCCTCACCGCCCTCTCGGCGGTGGCCGGCGTCTTCATCTCCTGGCACGTCCACAAGCGCGTCAAGGAGTTCTTCTTCTGGCTCCTCCTCCTAGAGAGCGGCATCCTCGGCGTCTTCGTCTCCCTGGATATGCTCCTCTTCTTCCTCTTCTGGGAAGTGGAGCTCATCCCCATGTACATGCTCATCTCCATCTGGGGGAGCGGCCGCAAGGAATACTCGGCCATCAAGTTTGTCCTCTTCACCATGGCCGCCAGTGCCCTCATGCTCGCCGGCATCCTCGCCATCTACTTCTCCACCAGCACCTTCGACATGATGGCTCTCCGCGATGGCCCCTTCGAGATGTCCCTCATCCCGGCGTCCCTGGCCTTCTTCATGCTCTTCGCCGCCTTCGCCGTGAAGCTGCCCATCTGGCCCTTCCATACCTGGCTGCCCGATGCCCATACCGATGCTCCCACCGCGGGCAGCGTCATGCTCGCCGGCGTCATGCTCAAGATGGGCGGCTATGGCATCCTCCGCCTCTGCGTCAGCTTCTTCCCGGATGTCGCCCATGACTACGCATGGCTGCTGGCGACCCTCGCCGTCGTCAACGTCCTCTATGGTGGCCTCATGGTCTTCCGGCAGAAAGATCTCAAGCGCCTCATCGCCTATTCCAGCGTCAGCCACATGGGCTTTGTCCTTCTGGGCATCGCCTCCCTCGGCGAAGTCGGCCTCAACGGCGCGGCTTTGCAGATGTTCACCCACGGCACCATCACCGGCCTCCTCTTCATGCTCGCCGGGACCATCTATGAAAAGGCCCGCACGCGCCACATCCCCGATCTTGGCGGCCTCGCCAACAAGACGCCGCTCCTCGCCTTAGGCTTCATCCTTGGCGGCCTCGCCTCCCTGGGCCTGCCGGCCATGAGCGGCTTCGTCGCCGAGCTTACCGTCTTCCTCGGCGCCTTCGGCGTCTACCGCATCGCCACCATCCTCGCCATCTTCGGCATCGTCCTCAGCGCCGGGTACATCCTCTGGACCGTCCAGCGTGTCTTCTTCGGCCCGGAAAAACCACGATTCGCCACGACGCCCGATGCCGATGCGATGGAGATAGTCCCCATGGTCGGCCTCTTGGCGGCCATCTTCATCGTCGGCATCTATCCCGCCCTCGTGACGGACACCTTCAAGGTCGGCATCGCGCCCATCGTCAACCTCTTGGGAGGCGGTGCCTAACATGCCGGTACGCGATTTCTACCTCCTCTCCCCTGAGATTAGCATCGTCGGCGTCGCGCTCCTTGTCATCGTCGCCGATCTCTTCATCAAGAACAAAGCCGCCGTGGCTGCGCTTGCCCTCGGTGCATTGGGCCTCTCCCTCGGCTTCTCCATCAGCCTCTGGGACGTCAGCGAGCGCGGTTTCAACGGCTTCCTCGGCTTAGACTCCTTCAGCCTCTTCTTCAAATTCCTCCTTCTGGGCGTCGCCGCCGCCGTCATCCTCGCCTCCCAGGATGCCGCCGCGAGCTTCCGCAGGCGGCAGGGCGAGTTCTATGCGCTCATCCTCCTCTCCACCGCTGGCCTCATGCTCCTCGCCTCCGCCCGCGAGCTTATGACCGTCTACCTCGCGCTGGAGCTCAGCACCCTCTCTGCCATCGCCCTCGTCGCCTTCTCCAAGGACAAGCCCTCCACGGAGTCCGCGGTGAAGTACCTCGTCCTCTCCGGCATCAGCTCGGCGGTCATGCTCTACGGCATGGCGATGGTCTTCGGCGTCACCGGCAGCACGGAGCTGGACGCGATAGCCGATAACCTTCCTGTCACGCGCCTCCTCGATAGTCCCGCCCTCCTGGCTGGCGTCGTCTTCATGGCCGCGGGCTTCGCCTTCAAGATTTCCAGCTTCCCCTTCCAGATGTGGGTGCCCGATGTCTACCAGGGCGCGCCCGTCCCCGTCGCCGCCTTCCTCTCCGTCGCCAGCAAGGCGGCGGGCTTCGCCGTCATCCTCCGCGTCTTCAACGCCGCCTTCGGCGATCTTTCCCTCGATTGGAGCATGCTCTTCGCCTTCCTCGCCGTCCTTTCCATGTCCATCGGCAACCTCGTTGCCATCCTCCAGAACGATATCCGGCGCCTCCTGGCCTATAGCACCATTGCCCATGCGGGCTATATCATCATCGGCCTCGCCGCCGTCGCCGCACGCACCCCTGGCGGCGATGCCATCGGCGCCGAAGGCGTCCTCTTCTACCTGGTCGGCTACGCCTTCACCAACCTCGGCGCCTTCTTCGCCGTCATCGCCATCGCCAAAAAGCTCAACAGCTACCGCATAGACGACTATCGCGGCCTGGGCAAGCGCGCCCCAGGCGATGCCGCCCTCCTCACCGTCTGCCTCCTCTCCCTTACCGGCATCCCGCCCACCGTCGGCTTCTGGGCCAAGCTCTACCTCTTCAATGCCGCCGCCGAAGCCAACCTCCTCTGGCTCATCGTCGCCGGAGCTATCAACAGCGTCGCCTCTGCCTACTTCTACCTCCGCATCATCAAGACCATGTACATGGAGCGCTCCGGCAAGGAGGACCAAGAGCTTCCCGAATCCTCTCCCTCCCTGGCCCTCTCCCTCGTCGCCGCCTCTGCGGGCGTCCTCTTCTTCGGCGTCGCCCCCGCCTTCCTCCTCGACTTCGCCCTTCGCGCCGTCAGCGGCTTCAGCAGCTAACGCTCCGCGTTTGACAGCCCTGAAGTGCGCCCGTAGACTCGATTTTCTGTTCTCCGGGAGAGTTATAGCCCCATGAGGCGCATCGGCATCATCTATAACGAACGCAACCAGGCCGCCGTAGACCTGGCCAAAGCCCTCGCGATCAAGCTCAAGGGCCTCCGGCACCAGTGCGCCCTCTTCACCACCGTCCAGGAGCGCTCCTCCGGCGCATTCGCGGACGCCGCCGACCTCCTCATCACCGTCGGCGGCGATGGCACCATCCTCCGCACCGCCCGCATCGCCGTCCCTCGCAGCCTTCCCATCCTCGGCGTCAACATGGGCAAGCTCGGCTTCATGACGGAGCTTCGCGGCGCGGCGGAAGCCCTGGAGAAGGTGCCCAGCTACCTCAATCGCAAGGGCTGGATCGAAGAGCGTTCCATCATTGAGGTGGAGATCGCTCAGACCAAAGGGAGCCGCAAGTCCACCTACCGCTCCTGGGCCCTCAACGAAGCCGTCGTCGGCCGAGGTGCGCTTGCGAGATTGATTACCGTGGACGTCTCCATAGACGGCGCCCACGTCACCACCTATAACGCCGATGGCGTCATCCTTGCCAGCGCCACCGGCAGCACCGGCTACGCCCTCGCCGTCGGCGGCCCAATCCTGGACCCCCGCAGCACCAGCCTCGTCCTCGTTCCCGTCTCGCCCCACCTCTCCCTCAGCAACTCCCTCGTTCTCCGCGCCGGGACCAAGGTCCAGATGTGCGTCAGCACCGACCATCAAGCCCTCGTGAGCCTCGATGGCCAGATACACGTCGAGCTTCGCAAAGGCGATGTCGTCACCGGCTGGCGCGGTAGCCAGGTTGCCCGCTTCCTCCGAGCAAATCCGCCCTCCCACTTCTACCAGACCTTGACCCAGCGGCTCAACCTGCGCTCATAGCCTTCCTTCGCGCCGCTTCCCCAGGAGCTCCATGCCCAAGCCCCGCGTCATCGCCACCAAGCGCATCTACGAAGGCAGGGTCATCAACCTCCGCGTTGATACCGTCGAAGAAAAGGGCAAACACCTCGAGCGCGCCATCGTCGAGCATCGCGGTGCTGTCGTCATCGTTCCCCTGGACGCAAAGGGCCGCGTCCTCATGGTCCGCCAGTACCGGCACGCCGCAGGCCGCGCCCTCCTGGAGCTGCCCGCAGGCGGGCTGGATCATGGGGAAAAGCCCCGGGCGACTGCCCAGCGCGAGCTGCAGGAGGAGATCGGCTACAAGGCCGCCAAGCTCAATCGCATCATCGGCTTCTTCACCGTCCCCGGCTTCTGCGAAGAATATATGCACCTCTTCATCGCCGCCGGCCTTTCGCCCAGCCGCCTTCAGCACGACGACGATGAGGACATCAAGGTCGAGCCGGTGCCCCTTGCCAAGATTCCCGCTCTCATCCGCACAGGCCGCATCGAAGATGCCAAAAGCATCGTCGGCCTCCTTACCTACCTCTACCTCCTCAAGTCCCGCTCTGGAACATAATTCACGCCTGCACGAATCAAGCATGGCTCAATCTTGCAATCTTCCCCAAGCTACGCTATGTTCGACGGAGTGTTTGCTTGTCTTCGCGGCAGCGTATGAGCCGATTTGCAGAGGAAGCTCGGCCCATGAACCCCTCTCCCTTGATGGGAGAGGAACTCGAACGAAGCCCGAGAGGAGAGGGTGGCTAAGTCGCTGAACATCGGTTCGTGACCTTGCTCCCCGTCAGATCGGCGTTACATATAAAGCTCATGTACCAAACCGACGAATCCTCCAGGAAATCACTCGCCCTCCCTAGCCCTCTCTCTGGGGTGAGACTTGTTTCCTCCAAGGCCGCCGTCGTCGAGTTGGCCAAAGAGCTTATCCTTCTCTTTGGCGCCTATGGCATCTATCTCATCGTTCGCAACCTCGTCGTCCCCACGGCGCAGACCACAGCCTTCCTCAACGCTGAACGGCTCATAGACTTCGAAAAGACCCTCCACATCTACTGGGAGCCTGGCTGGCAGCGGTGGGCCTTCGACCACGCCGAATGGAGCCTCGATTTCTCCAACTGGTTCTATATGTTCGGCTACATGCCCATCATCCTCACCACCGCCACCATGGTCTACCTCTTCGACCGCGACCGCTACAAGCGCTATCGCAGCGTCATCCTCGTCAGCCTCTTCCTCGCCCTCATCGTCTTCTCCGCCTTCCCCCTTGCCCCTCCGCGCTTTGAGGACACCCGCAGCGGCATGGTGGACATCCTCGCCATGAACGGCAGCATCATCTCCAAGCCGGGCTCCGAGTCCTTCTACAACCAATATGCCGCCATGCCCAGCCTCCACTTCGGCTGGGCCCTCCTCATCTCCATCCTCTTCCTCACCAGCAGGCACTGGTTCTGGAAGCTCTGCGGCGTCATCTACCCCGTGGCCATGCTCTTCACCATCGTCCTCACCGCCAACCACTACATCCTTGATGCCGTCGGCGGCGTCGGCATCATCGCCCTTTCGTACCTCCTCTACCGCGCCCTCTTCCCCGATCGCGCGCGCCTCCTCCGCCTCCTGCGCCTCCGGCCCTAACCCCCGGTTGCCCCCGCAACCCACCCTCCCGTAGGGGCGAGCCAAGCGTCCCATTCTTCCTCTGTGTGTAGCGCGGCTCGCCCACTTCCCCTGGCTTGCCCCCGCAACCCACTTCCTCCCGGTAGGCGCTGGCCTCCCCGAAGGGCTCCGATTTCATCGGAGAAGCCAGCCCACCTCTAACGGGCGCTTCAGGGTTGAGTGACTCAACACGAACCGGTTCCTGAGCGTGAAACATGCCAGGGGGTCACCGAGGATTGCAACGGGGCTACAACGAGGTGAAACTCCGCAGCGCATTGAAGCACCTCACTCCATGGGAGTATCCTGACGCAACCACGGCACTCTAATCTCCCCTGATACTAGAGACGGGGGAAGGTCACTCTTAGTCCGAATCTCATAAACCGAAAGGACACACCAGTCGTCCGCTTAGCGTCTCCCGGTGGACGTTACGCTATCCAGAGTGATTTTTTTATGACATTCCAGCAACTCGGCCCTATAGCTGTACCTGAGCCGATTCCCAAATGACCCTAGTAGACTCCGCGAAGCTTCTCCTTCTTATTATCACGGCATGGCTTCTGGCAACAGCTTGCGACACGGCGTCGGAATCAACGGTATATAGAAATGTTGGCAAAAGGTATGTCACCACCGATATCGGGCGTCCCCCGCCCTAGGATTTTCTTGGACACGGAATTGGGGCATGATGCCACAAACTCAAGGAGGTGTCCATGATGGATGGAAAGGGCGAGGGAGCACTTGATCGAGGCCGCGTTGAGCGAGGGAGATTCTCCTCTCGGCGCAAGAGCGGAGCGGTGATGCGGCTGCTGCATGGGGAAGAGTTGGACGCGCTGTCCCGGGAGTTGGGCGTCACGGCGGCGACCC
>VGPF01000030.1 GCA_016875535.1 Chloroflexota bacterium | reverse complement strand
CCCTCGGCTACCGCCCGCCAGCGCCTGAGGCGATGTTGCCACGACTGGCGTTCAGCAGTTCCGCCGGACTAACATAGCGAGTGGTACAAAGTCTGGGGGCAGGTCAATGTTCTTGCGGGAGAGATTGACCGTGGTCTTTCCGGGGCTGAGGGCAAGATATGGCATGGGCATCCGGTCTGGTTCCTGGACGGCAATCCGATAGTCGGGTACAGCATGCAGAAGCCCGGTATTCGACTGATGTTTTGGAGCGGGGCGGATTTCGAAGAGGCGGGCCTGAGCGTAGTGGGCAAGAAGTTCAAGGATGCTTCAGTCTTTTTCAACGACGCTTCAGAGATCAACAAGACTGAGCTGCGTCGGTGGCTGAAGAAGGCCAGAGCAATCCAGTGGGACTATAAGAATATCGTCCGGAGAAAAGGCAAGCTGGAGCGACTGAAATAGAGGGGCAAGCGCAGCCCTTTGTTTCAGCGGGCTGACCACCCTTTCGCTTCAGCCGATGCGCTTAGGCGCGCGACTGAGTCTTCGCGTTCGCCTCCCAGAGCGGCGTTGCGGCTCACGTGCCGGCCACAGGGTCCCACCGCTGTAGGCCTTTCGCCCTGCGGCGCTTGCCGCCTCTGGTATCCTATGCCCAATTTTCAGGGGCAAGGGAGGCAGTCATGAAGGTGATGCGCATCACGATCGTTCACCCGAGGGCGGGGAGAGAGCGCCAGGTGAACCAATTGCTCCATGAGATCGGCGAGTTCATGGCGAAGCAGCCGGGCTACATCAACGGGTACTCGTTGAAGAGCCACGCGGGCCCAACGGCGGTGGCCCGCGTGAGCTTGTGGGAGAGCTCGGATGCGCTGGATAAGGCGGCGATGCAGACGCACACGGTGGCGCTACGGTCGCAGCTCTTCGGCGACCCGTTCACCCAGCACCAGGAGATGCTGCTGGAGGTTGTGGAGGAGCATCCGAAGAAGTAGACCTAGCGCAGGACCACAATATCAACGCCGACTCTGAGCTTTGCCCACTGACGGTCTGTAGTCACCGCCGGAAGATGCAGGATCTTGGCGAGGGTGAGGCAGGCTCTATCGCCTAGGGATAGGCCCAGGGCGTCAAATTGCGGCTCCAGGGCTCCGGCCATATACGCCTGCTCCGTATCGAAGGGGACTATTTCGAGTCCGAGGGCGCCGAGTATGTCACGGGTATCTGCCACCAGAGCACCGCCTGCGGAGAACTTCCGGACAACTTCGGCGAGATTGACGGCGCTGACCGCCGCCCCGCTCTCCACTATCTTGTCGGCCTTTTCCGCTCCTGGTTCGCGATGGATGGCGGCCATGATGGCCGAGGCGTCAAGGACGGCTCTGTTCACGGCGAGCCTCTTCCCTACGCTCCTTGATCAGTTCTTCAGCCAGCCTCCGGTCTCGAGGGAAATACCTATCGGCGAACTCCCGGGCCCGCTTGAGGGCGGCGCGCCTTGTCATGATCCGAAGACTATCGCCTTCCGTGAGCATCACGACCTGATCTCCGGGCTTCACCCCCAGCCTTTTGCGTGAACTGGCAGGGATGAGAATCCTGCCAGCAGAATCTATCTTTGCCGTTCCAGTCGTCATATGACACCTCAAGCCAATCTTACCATGTTTTGGCAAAACTGGGAGAAACGGGGCGGCGCGCTACCGAGGCATTCCCAGGCCGCGCTGGGCGATGATGTTGCGCTGCACTTCGGAGGTGCCGGCGCGTATGGTGTCCGCGATGGTGACCAGGTAGGAGGCGGCCAGGCGGCCTTTGAGCCTCGCCCACTTGGGGGAATCGCTCACCTGGGCGTGGAGCCCCAAGACCTGCATGCCGACCTGGGCCGTCCGCTGGCTCAGCTCACTGCCGAAGAGCTTGGAGACGGAGGCCTCATAGTTCGGGGTCTGGCCCCGGCTCTGGAGCCAGGAGACGCGGAAGGCGAGCATGCGCCCCAGGTTGAAGCCGATCTTCAGCTCGGCGAGGCGGTGGCGGATGACGGCGTGGCGGATGATGGGCACCCCGTGGCGGGTGGCGGTCTTGGCGTACTGGGCCAGCTCCTCAAAGGTAAGGAGGTTGGCGGTGACGCGCTCGATGCCGGAGCGCTCGAAGTCCAGGTTCGCCGCCACCACGTACCAGCCCTGGTTCTTTTGGCCCACCAGGTAGCGCGAGGGGACGCGCACGTTATCGAAGAAGACCTGATTGAGGCGCGTTCCGGCCATGGTGGGGATGCCCACGACCCTGACTCCTTTAGAGTCCATGGGGACGAGGAAGACGCTGATGCCCTTGTGCTTGGCCGCCTTGGGGTCTGTGCGAGCGGCCAGCCAGATGAACTGGGAGAGCTGGGCGTTGGTGGTCCAGATCTTCTGCCCGTTGATCACATAGTCCTCGCCGTCCTGCACGGCGCTGGTCTCCACCGCGGCCAGGTCGCTCCCGGAGTTGGGCTCGCTATAGCCGATGCAGATGCTCAGATCGCCCTTGGTGATGCGAGGCAAGATGCTTGCCTTTTGGAAGTCGTTCCCGTCCTGGATGATGCTGGGGCCCATCTGGCGCTCGGCTGTCTGGTGGTAGGCGAGGGGCGCGCGGTGGAAGACCATCTCTTCGTTGTAGACAAAGCGCTCGATATAGCCAAGGCCCTTTCCGCCGAACTCCTTTGGATAGGCCAAGCCTATCCAGCCCTTGTTCCCGAGCTTCTGCGAGAAGGGCTGGGAGGCACGCCCCTCTTCGGCGGCGCTGGACTCCCCTGAATCGTCTTCCGGCGGAAGCGCCGCCCTCAGGAAATCGCGGATCTCTTTGCGGAAGGCCTCTTGCTGCGGGGTGAAGGCGAATTTCATGCCGAAGATAGTAGCAGAGAGCAAATGGGGAAACCTCGGGGATGACCTACCGCTATGGAGAGCTTGCTTGGCTGGAGCGCGCTACGGCACTTGCTTTTTACGGCGGATTTGGTGACAATGCGCCGAGAATGCGCCGAAAAGATACAATCCGGCCCAAGTCCCGGTTTGACAAGAGGCAGCCCTAGGGATACAATTTTCAATCGTCCCTGAAGACGCCTCCCGAGGCGATCTATTTCACCTGCGAAGCAAGAGGTACGCTGTTCATGTTGCGAATGAGACTCCGCCGCGAGGGCGCCCGGATGCAGCCCACCTACCGTATCGTCGTCGCCGATTCCAAAGCCCCCCGCAATGGCGGCTTCATTGAGGTGATCGGCTTCTACAACCCGAAGACGAACCCCTCCACCGTGAAGATTGACGAGGCCCGCGCCGCCCACTGGCTCAAGATGGGCGCCTCGCCTTCCGAGCCCGTCGCACGCATCCTCAAGCAGAGCAAGATCGCAGGGTAAGCGCCTCGAATGAAGGAACTCATCGAATATATCGCGAAGTCCATAACCGATAAGCCCGACCAGGTTGTGGTGACGGAGTCGCAGGAAGAGGGTCGCACGGTCCTGCGGCTGGATGTTGCGCCTGAGGATAAGGGCAAGGTTATCGGCCGTCAGGGGCGCGTTGTGCAGGCGATGCGCACGCTCTTGCGCGTTGCCGCAGTGAAGAAGGGCACCCGCGCCACCCTGGAGATCCCGTCCGACCGCCCTCCTCCGCCTGAGCAGTAGACGCCGTTTTCTGCGGCACGCCGGCTTTTCTCCGTCCGCCATTTCTCCTTCGCTCCGTCCGCCGCCTCCGTGCTACAATCCATCCCGCATCCGCCGAGGTTTTCCCATGGCCGGCCACTCAAAATGGAAGCAGATCAAGCGAGCAAAGGGCATCACCGACCAGAAGCGGGGCGCCCTGTTCACGAAGCTCGCGCGTGAGATCACCATCGCCGCCAAGGCGGGCGGCGGCGACCCGGATGCCAACTTCCGCCTGCGCATGGCGATCCAGAAGGCCAAAGACGGCAACATGCCCCTGGATAATATCCAGCGGGCCATCGCGAAGGGGACGGGCCAAGGCGAACAGCAGGCGCTGGTTGAGATAACCTACGAAGGGTATGCCCCCGGCGGCGCCGCCGTCTTCGTCCAGGCAGTGACGGACAACAAGAATCGCACGGCTTCCGAAGTGCGCCACGTCTTCACGCGGTACGGCGGCAGCCTGGGCGAATCGGGATCCGTCTCCTGGCAGTTCTCCAACATGGGGGCGCTGGCCGTCGCCGTTCCCAAGGGCAAGGCGGACGACGTGACGCTGGCGGCGATAGACGCAGGCGCCGAGGATGTGAAGGGCGAAGGCGAAAGCCTTGAGGTCTATACGCCGCCGGATAAGGTAGACGTTGTCCGCAAGGCCATCGAAGCTGCGGGGGCGAAGGTTGTTTCAGCCGAACTGCAGATGGTGCCCAAGACCGCCATGACGGTTGACCGCGGCAGCGCAGGCCAGGCCCTTAGGCTGCTGGACGAGCTGGAAGATCTCGATGACGTGCAGAAGGTCTTCACCAACGCCGATTTCCCCGAAGAGGTCCTGGCGGCCGCCGGGTAGCGAATCCTCCGTCCTCCACCGCGCCGAGGTGCGCACAGCATGCGGGTGTTAGGCATAGACCCAGGTACCATCCGCATGGGCTATGGCATCGTTGACGAGGACGGGCGCGACCTGAAGCTCGTTGATTGCGGTGTCATCCAGGCTCCTGCCAAGGCCCCCATCGAAGCGCGGCTCCTCAAGATTTTCCGCGGGCTCCAGCAGCTGCTGGACCTCTACAAGCCCTCAGCCGTCGCCGTTGAAGAGCCGTTCGTCGTGCAAAGCCCGCGCAAGTCGGCCATGGCCGTGGGCGAGGCGCGCGCTATAGCGCTCCTGGCGTCGGCCCAGCGCGATACGCCCGTCTTCCAGTACGGCCCCTCGAAGGTGCGGAGCATCGTGGCCGATTACGGCGGCGGCGATAAGGAGCAGGTGCGGAGCATGGTGGCGCTCCTGCTGGGCGGCGTCAGCCTCGACGAGGAGCAGCTGGACGCCTCCGACGCGCTTGCCGTAGCTATCTGCCACATCCGCCAGGCTGAGGTGAACGCCCTGCTGGCCGAGAACCCCATGGCGCAAGCCCTGAAGCCTACTTCCCGAAGGAGAGCCGCCCGATGATCGCCTCTGTGCAGGGCATCGTTGAGTTCATCGGCCCCGATCACCTTGTTGTGAACGTCGGCGGTGTGGGCCTACAGGTCTTCACCTCGTCGGCCACGCTGCAGTCCATCGGCGGGACGGGGAGGCGCGCGCGCCTGGTCACGCACCTCCACGTGACGGAAGACGCCCTCTCCCTCTACGGCTTTGCCGCCGATGAGGAACTGCGCCTTTTCAAGCTGCTGACGGGCGTTAGCGGCATCGGCCCGAAGACGGCCCTCAAGATGCTCTCTAGCTTGGCGGCGAGCGACCTGGTGACGGCCATCGTGAACGCCGACGAGGGGACGCTGACGCGAATCCCCGGCGTGGGGAAGAAGACAGCGGCGCGCATCTGCCTGGAGCTGAAGGCTACCCTTGCAAAGGAGTGGTCGCTGACCCCCGGGGTGAAGGGCCCGGTGATGGACGACGACGCCCTGGATGCGCTCACCTCGCTCGGCTATTCGCTTGCCGAGGCGCGGAACGCCCTTGCCGCCGTTCAGCAGGGTAAGAAGAAGATGACCGTCGAAGAGAAGGTCCAGCGCGCGCTGCAGCAGCTGGGGCGGTAGCGAACCCACCCACAATCGCGATCGCGGAGGTTGAGATGGCGAAAGAACGCAAACTCCCGAGGCCCTTCGCGATGCCGTGGGGCAAGGGCAACATCACGGAAGAGGTCCAGGTGATCCGCGACCACTGGGAGCCTGCGATTCAATTGATGGAGTATGAGGACGGCTCCAAGTCGCTCCGGTTCTGCTTCTATACCAAGGGGCGTTTCAACCGCAATCCGATGATGCTGGGCGAGGAGGACTTGGACGAGATGGCGGCGGAGCTGAAGAGCGCGCCGAAGATCAAGGCGATGCTGAAGCGGCTGGCGAAGTGATGGACGACCTGGCCCAACAGTTGCTCACCGCGATTGATTCGTGGGCCGCGCCCGGCTCCCGATTGGTTGTGGAGCGACTGGGCCCCACGTGGCGCCGAGTGCGCCTGGGCGCGGATGGCCCGCAGGCGCTCAACTACCGCGCCACACCGGCGGCGCACCAGGAGCCGTTCGTGGACAGCGTCTCCGAAGAGGAGGTTGCCTTCCTGCGCGAGCGGATCGGCCGCCCGGGAGACGTGGTCTACCCCTACGGCCGCAGCAACAGCAAGGGCGCCCTGGTCCGCCTGCGCGCCGCCCGGGAGATAGAGGCCATCCGGGATGTGCTTCTGAAGCGGGCGGGCAACGCAGCGTAGGGATGGAGCCTGCGCCTGGCGGGTGAGGGAAAGATGCTACCCAACCCGGCGCTTTTTCTGCAGGGCTTTTGCCAACTGGTGTTCCGTCTCAAGGTTCAGCCAAAATCGCGCGCGTATCTCAGGCATCACCGATTCGAGCTGTAGGGCTGTCTCCGCCGTGACGGCCTTTTTGCCGTTGATGATTTCGTTGATGGCGTTCAGAGGCCGCCGCATCCGCCGCGCCAACTCTTTTTGCGTTATCCCACGGGCTTCGAGTTCTTCCAGAAGATATTCTCCAGGCGGTATGGCACCGTTTGGGAGCGGCTGAAGCTTAGTCGCCATGGTAGTCCTCCACGCTCATGATGCGTACAGTGTCTTTCCTGACTTTCTCGATGACAAGTCGGTAGTTTCCGGTCAATGTCAAGGCAAGCTGTCCAGCACGGTCACCTTTCAGCGGGTGAAGGCGAAGCGCTCGGTGTCCGTAGAGCTCCTCCACGGTCCCAACCGACCGCAAAACCATCAATCGCTGATGGTATTTGCGTCCGATGATAGTGCCATAAAGCCGGAGAGCCTCTTGATAGCTGCGTGCTGCCGCAGCAAGCTTGCCTGTGGCATATTCGATGTCCAAGATACACCCTTAGGGTGTAAGGGTAGTATGGCGTGGGGTCATTGTCAAATCTCCGCAAGCCGTAACTGGTTGCTCTTTGTTTGCCTTGCCCGCCCTTTCCTCCCCTTCCTATAATCGTTTCCGCTCCTATGGACTTTCGCTTTACCCCTCAACAGCAGGCCTTCCGACGGGAAGTGCGCGACTGGCTCGCCGGCGTCCTCCCGCGCTTCCAAGTGGGGCGCGACTTCGCGGGCGTCAGCGAGGTGGAGTCGGAAGATACGCGCTACTCGCCGGCATTCTCCCGGGAGCTGGGGAAGAAGGGCTGGATCGGCCTGGCGTGGCCGAAGCAGTACGGCGGGCAAGGCCTGGGTTACATCGAGCAGATGATTTTCAGCGAGGAGATGGCGCTGAACAAGGCGCCGTGCGGCTATCACCTGCCCGCCGAGCGGCAGATGGGCCCCAGCATCCTGCAGTTCGGCTCTCCCGAGCAGAAGGCTTTCTACATCCCCAAGATCTTGGCGGGCGAGCTTGGCTTCGCCATCGGCTACACGGAGCCGAATACCGGCTCCGACCTGGCGGGGCTGAAGACCCATGCGCGGCGCGACGGCGACGATTGGATCGTGAACGGACAGAAGATGTGGGCGGGCGGCTCCCATCTTGTGGACTACATCTGGACGGCGGTCCGCACCAACCCGGACGCGCCCAAGCATCGCGGCGTGAGCGTCTTCATCATCCCGCTCAAAAAGACGCCGGGCCTCTCCATCCGCCCCTTCTACACAATGGCGGGCTCCCGGATGAACGAAGTCTTCTTCCAGGATGTGCGGGTGCCCCACGGCGCCATCGTCGGCGAGGTGGACCGGGGCTGGTACACCGTGGCTCACAATCTCGATTTCGAGCGCTCGGGGATCGAGCGCGTGGTGCATGAGACGATGCTCTTCAACGAAGTGATCGAGGCGGCGCGCGGCGTCCGCATCGGGGCACGCCCTGCGCTGGAGGACCCGGTCATGCGCCACCGGCTGGCGGGAATCGCGACGGAGATCGCGGTGGGCCGAAACCTCTGTTATCGCGTCGCGTGGATGCAGAGCAGGGGGAAGGTGCCGAACTACGAGTCGTCGGTCGGCAAGCTCTACACGAGCGAAGCGGGCCAGCGCGCCACGAACGTCTTCATGCAGGCGCTGGGGATCAACGCCACCCTGGAGCGCGGCTCGGCGCACGCCCTCTTGCGCGGCAAGGTCCTGCGCAAGCACCTGGATGCCGTTGCCAACAGCATCCGGGCGGGGACATCGGAGATCCAGCGCAACATCATCGCGACGAGGGGACTTGGGCTACCGAGATAGGCGGATGGCGGGCCGGCCTGAGGCCGAGCCCCTATCAGGATGACGGACCCCCATCTAGGCGAGGGCCTAGAGGGAGACTTCTTTCACGTCCTTCGCGATGAGGAGCTTCGGCTCGGTCACCTTCTGAATATCGTCGGGCGTGTAGCCCGGCGCCGTCTCAAGGAGGAGGAGCCCCTTGGGGGTCACTTCGATCACGGCCTGGTCCGTGATGATGAGGTTGACGCAGGCGAGGCCCGTGAGCGGGTAGCTGCACCGCCTCACGATCTTCAGTTGGCCGTCCTTGGTCACGTGCTCCATCGTGACGATGATCTTGCGCGCGCCGGCGGCGAGGTCCATCGCCCCGCCGACGTTGCCGATGCCCCGGTTGGGCATCATCCAGTTCGCCAGGTCGCCCTTCTCGGAGACCTGGAGGCCGCCGATGATGGTCACGTCAACATGCCCGCCGCGGATCATGGCGAAGGCGTCGGCCGGGCTGAAGAAGCTCATCCCGGGCAGGCCGCTGATGAACTGCCCGCCTGCGTTGATGAGGTCCACGTCTCCCTCAGGCTCGTCCACCAAGGGGCCGAAGCCCAAGACGCCGCTTTCGCTATGGAAGATGACGGTGCGGCCTTCCGGGACGAAGTTGGAGGCCATCCCCGGGATGCCGATGCCGAGGTTCACCACATCGCCGTCTTGCAGCTCCCGCGCCGCGCGCATCGCCATCGTCTCGTGGTCCAGGGGCTGTTTCATCGCTGATCCTTCTTCCGCACCACGATCCGCTTCACATAGAGGCCCGGCGTCACGATATGCTCCGGGTCCAGGGCACCCGCTTCCACCAGCTCGTCCACCTCCACGATGGTTACTCTGGCGGCCGCAGCCATATGCACATTGAAGGAGCGGGAGGTTCCCCGGTAGACCAGGTTTCCCATGGTGTCGGCCTTGTGAGCGTGGATGAGGGCGAAGTCGGCCTTGAGCGCGCGCTCCAGCACGTAGTCGCGACCGTCGAAGGTGCGGACCTCTTTGCCCTTGGCGAGGTCGGTACCCACCGCCGTCGGCGTATAGAAGGCGGCGATGCCCGCGCCGCCCGCTCTGAGGCGCTCGGCGTAGGTGCCCTGGGGCACCACTTCCAGCTCCACGTTGCCCGCCTGCCATTCCTTCTGGAAGGCGCTGACGATGGACATGGAGCGCGGCACGGGATAGGTGGCGATGAGCTTCTTAACCTGCTTGTTCTCGAAGAGGACAGACTGGTTGATGATCGTTTGGCCCTTGTGGGCGGCGAAGCCGGGGAGTCCTGCGGTGTTGCTGATGAGGGTGAGGTTCTTGGCGCCGTGGTTGCGCAGGGCCAAGATGAGGTTGCTGGGCATGCCGCCAGGGCCGGCGAAGCCGCCGATCATCACCGTGGCGCCGTCTCGTATATCGGCGACGGCGGCGGCGAAGGAGGGGAAGACTTTGTTGATCGCCATAGGTGCTCCGGCGAGCCATTGTAGCGGAATGTGTCATGGGTGAGACGAGGGGGAGACTTTCGTTGCTCTAGGAAGAGCACAGCGAGAGGACGAGCGCAGCTCATAGGAATAAGCGCAGGCCATAAGAATGGGGAGCGGACGAAGATGAAGGGAGTGGGAATAGGAGACCTCTCCCTGGCCTCTCCGATGGAATCGGAGCCCTTTTGGAAAGGGAAGGCCAGCCCCTACAAGGAGGAGAGATACCAGAGCATTGCCTGAGGAAGAGGTGGTGGCGAAAATACGGGCGAGTCACGAGACGGCTTGGGAATGTTGTGGATAGCCTCCCCTTGCGCGGCCTTGGTTCATCGGCATGATACCGAGTACTCTATGCTAGGATTCCGCCAGGAACTCTTATGCGAGAGGATGAGCAACAGCAACAAGACGAGTGGGTGCACTTGGCCTCCACCGAGTCTTCGGCGGATACGGAGGATGCGTTTCACCGATTGAGGGAGGCCGGCATCGCCTTCCGGATCGCGCGCCCCGAAGTTACCTACTATCGAAAGGTCCGGGCCGAGCCCATCCGCATCCTTGTCCAAGAGAGGGACTTTGACCGAGCGACAAAAGTTTTGTGGGGAGAGCCGGTGGACCCGGCTGCCGATCCGTAGGCCTGTTCATCTCCCGTCGCGGCGCTCTATCACCTCCTCTTATACCCCTTGCGCTTTCATTGACACCCCTGGGAAGGCGTTGCTAGACTGGCCGGGTCAGGAGCCTGCGGCGAGGAGCGACGTTTGTTCAGCAAGACGTGGCTGAAGAGGCTGATGGAGCGCGAAGGGGCGGCCACGAAGCGCAACGGGAAGGCCCAGGAGCGCCCCGGCCTCTTCACGACCATTTCGGGCGTGCCGGTGAAGCGCGTCTACAGCGCATCCGACCTCGCGGAGCGCGACTTCGACGAGCAGGAGGGCCTGCCGGGCGAGTATCCGTACCTGCGCGGCATCCACCCGACGGGCTACCGGGGGAAGCTGTGGACGATGCGCCTCTTCTCCGGCTTCGGCACGGCGGAGGAGACCAACGGGCGCTACAAGTATCTGCTGGCCAACGGCCAGACGGGCCTCTCCGTCGCCTTCGACATGCCCACGCTGATGGGCTATGACACGGACCACGAGCTTTCGCGGGGCGAGTTCGGCAAGTGCGGCGTCGCCGTCTCCTCGCTGGCCGACATGGAGACCCTTTTCGGCGGCATCCCCCTGGGCGACGTGAGCACCTCCATGACGATCAACGGCCCGGCGGCCATCATCTGGGCCATGTACCTCGTCGCCGCTGAGAAGCAGGGCGTGGGGTTCGAGCGGCTGCGGGGCACGATCCAGAACGACATCTTCAAGGAATACACGGCGCAGAACGAGTTCATCTTCCCGCCCCAGCAATCGCTGCGGCTCGTGGTGGACACTGTGGAATATGCCTCCAAGCACGTCCCCCAGTGGAACCCCATCAGCATCAGCGGCTACCACATCCGCGAGGCGGGCTCCACGGCGGCCCAGGAGCTGGCTTTCACGCTGGCCGACGGCTTCGCCTACGTGGAGGCGTGCGTGAAGCGCGGCATGGATGTGGACGACTTCGCGCCGCGCCTGAGCTTCTTCTTCAACGCCCACAGTGATTTCTTCGAGGAGATCGCCAAATACCGGGCCGCCCGGCGCATCTGGGCGCGGGAGCTGCGGCATCGCTTCGGGGCGAAGAGCGACCGCTCCCTCTGGCTGCGGTTCCATACGCAGACGGCAGGCTGCTCGCTCACCTCACAGCAGCCGGAGAACAACGTCGCCCGGGTGACGCTCCAGGCCCTGGCGGCAGTCCTGGGCGGGACACAATCGCTGCACACCAACTCCCTCGATGAGGCGCTGGCCCTGCCTTCGGAGAAGGCCGTCACCATCGCGCTGCGCACGCAGCAGATCATCGCCCACGAGAGCGGCGTCACGAACACCGTTGACCCCTTGGGCGGCAGCTACTTCATCGAGAAGCTGACGGATGAGCTTGAGCGGCAGGCGTACGACTATTTCAAGGAGATCGAGCGGCTGGGCGGGCTGATCCCCGCCATCGAAAACGGCTTCTTCCATCGGGAGATCGCCGATGCGGCCTACCGCTACCAGCGCGAGGTAGAGAAAAAGCAGCGCATCATCGTCGGCGTGAACGACTATGTGACGGACGAGCCGCAGAAGATCCCGCTGCTGGTCATGGACGCCGAGGGCGAGAAGAAGCAGATCGCGCGCCTGCGCAAGATACGCGCCTCACGGGATAAGCGCCTGGCGGAGCAGCGCCTCGCCGCCCTTGCCTCCGCGGCCAGGGGCGAAAGCAACCTCATGCCCTTTATCCTGGACGCCGTTCGCGCCCACGCCACCCTCGGCGAGATCTCCGATGTCCTCCGGGAGGTCTGGGGCGAGCACCTCCCCTTCGGCGCGCCTGCCAAGAGGTCCCAGCCCGCCGAGCAGAAGAAGAACGTCCACGCGTTCGCTTGATCCCTGCTTCTCTTTACCCTAGACATCCGGCCTTCGCCCCTCTACCATTTCCCTATGGCCCCAACGACCTCCCAGGCCACGCCATCCCTTCCGAACGCCGCCGCAGGCGCCGTGGTTGACCGCCTGCGCAGGCCGCTGCACGACCTGCGCATCTCCGTCACCGACCGGTGCAACTTCCGCTGCACCTACTGTATGCCTGCCGAGATCTACGGCGAGCGCTATCACTTCCTCCCCAAGTCGGCCGTCCTCTCCTATGAGGAGATCGCGCGGCTGGCGCGCATCTTTGTGAAGCTCGGCGCGCGCAAGCTGCGGCTCACGGGCGGCGAGCCGCTCGTGCGCTCCAACATCGAGGAGCTGGTGGCGCTTCTGGCGAAAATCGAAGGGGTGGAAGACCTGGCGATGACGACCAACGGCTACCTCCTGGCCGAAAAGGCCCAGGCGCTGCAAACGGCCGGGCTAAAGCGCATCACGGTCAGCCTGGATACGCTGGACGACGAGATCTTCGGCAGGATGAACGGGCGCGGCTACGGCGTGAAGCGCGTCCTGGAGGGGATCGCCGCCGCCGAGGCCGCGGGCCTGCGGCCGATCAAGATTGACGCCGTCGTCCAGCGCGGCGTCAACGACCAGACGATCGTGGAGCTGGCGCGGCGCTTCAAGGGCACGGGGCACATCGTGCGCTTCATCGAGTTCATGGACGTGGGCAACATCAACAAGTGGAAGCCGGAGATGGTGGTCCCATCGGCTGAAGTAATCGCGAGGCTCAGCGCCGTCTGGCCCCTGGAGCCTGTAGAGGCCAACTACTACGGCGAGGTCGCCGAGCGGTGGCGCTACGCGGACGGCAGCGGCGAGATCGGCGTCATCTCCTCCGTGACGCAGCCCTTCTGCGCCACCTGCACCCGGGCGCGCCTTTCGCCCCAGGGCGAGCTCTTCACGTGCCTCTTCGGAACGAAGGGCAAGGACCTACGCGAGCCGTTGCGCGCCGGGGCCTCGGACGCCGAGATCGAGACGATGGTGAGCGGCGTGTGGAAGAGCCGGGAAGACCGCTATTCCGAGATACGCGCCTCCCTCGATAAGCCCGGCGGCAAGAAGATCGAGATGTACCAGATCGGCGGCTAATGTCCTCCCCCCGCCAAAAGCTGCTCCTTGCCACGAACAACCAGGGCAAGCTTCGCGAATACCGCACCCTTCTCGGCAATCTGCCTGTTGACATAAGCACTCTCAAGGAGGCGGGTATTACCCAGGCTGTGGATGAGACGGCCTCCACGATTCCTGAGAACGCCGTTTTGAAAGCAACCGAATATGCGCGCATGACGGGGCTCCTGACCCTGGCCGACGATTCCGGCCTGGAGGTGGACGCCCTGAACGGCGAGCCTGGCGTGAAGTCGGCCCGGTATGCGGGGGAGCACGCCTCCGATATCGAGCGCAACGAGCTGCTGCTGAAGAACATGGCGAAGGTCCCGGATGGCAAACGCCAGGCCCGCTTCCGGTGTGTCATCGCCATCGCAGGCCCCGGCCTGCCCGTGCAGACGGCCGAAGGGACGTGCGAGGGGCGCATCGCCCGGGAGTCCAAGGGACGAACCGGCTTCGGCTACGACCCCATCTTCATCGTGGAGGGCATGTGGCGCCATATGGCGGAGATGACGATGGAGGAGAAGAACGCCATCAGCCACCGGGGCAAGGCGGCGGCGAAGGCGCGGAAGATCCTTGAGCGCTTGCTTCACCAGACGAAGTAGCGCCCTCCTTATCTTTCTCTACGTTCCTATGTTCCAGAGTTCCCACGTTCCGCGTCGCAACCTCCTGCGCTAGAATGTCTGCGTGATGATCCAGGTCTACACAGACGGCGCCTGCAAGGGCAATCCCGGCCCCGGGGGCTGGGCCGCCATCGTCATAGACGAGGCGGGGAATAGACAGCCCTACTTCGGCGGCCCTGTGGCGCACACGACGAACCAGCGCATGGAGGTCACCGCCGCCATCGAGGGCTTGGAGCACACGCCCGCAGGCTCGGAGATCGCGCTTTTCAGCGACAGCCTCTACGTGGTGAACACGATGATGCAGGGCTGGAAGCGCCGCGCCAATCACGACCTCTGGGCTCGGCTCGACCGCCTGGTGATGAAGCGCAAGGTTCGCTTCGAATGGGTCAAGGGCCACAACGGCCACCCGATCCAGGAAGCGGTGGACCGCCTGGCCAGCAAGGCGGCGGATTTGTGACGCCGATGAAGCGCACGCTTACCCACCTCGACGCCTCCGGCAAGGCCGCGATGGTGGACGTCTCCCACAAGGCCGATACGGAGCGTGTCGCCATCGCCAAGGGGCGCGTCACCATGGAGCCGGCGACGCTCGCCCTCATCAAGAAAGGAAAAGTTGTGAAGGGCGACGTCCTCTCCGTCGCGCGGCTGGCGGGCATCATGGCCGCCAAGAAGACCCACGAGCTGGTTCCCCTCTGCCACCCCCTGCCGCTAACGAGCATCGCGGTTGAGCTTCAGCCCGCGCCGCCCAACGCCGTGGAGATCACGGCCACCGTCAAGACAACGGGGAAGACGGGCGTTGAGATGGAGGCGATGACCGCGGTCTCCATCGCTGGCCTGACCATCTACGATATGTGCAAGGCCGTGGACCGCCGCATGCGCATCGAGGCCGTCCGGCTCGTCCGCAAGAGCGGCGGCAAGAGCGGCGACATCATCCTGGAATGAGAGGCCTGCGACAGCGCCTGGAGTTCTGGCTCTTCTTCGGCCTCACCTGGGGGCTTGCGCTTCTGGCCCTCTACGTCCATCCGGCCTTCTGGGCGCTCTTCGGCTTCGTCCTCATCTTCTTCATCACCCGCGCCCTCAGGACCTGGAAATAAAAAAGAAGGGGAGATGTTCTCTCCCCTTCCGGCTTTGTCTTACCCGAGACTATTCAGCGCTTTCAGTGTTCTCAGTGGATACCGTCTCTCCCTAGACCGCCGCCTTTTCCATCTCCGGCGTATAGGCGCCCTGTCGCGCGGCGCCTGTCAGTTTCGCGCGGTGGAAGAAGGCATCCTGCGCCTTCTTCACATTCGCCGCGTTCCCCGCCCAGGCCTTCAGCGGCGTCGCCTGGAGGCCGCGGCCATAGCTGTAGGTCAGCTGCCAGGGCCCCTTGTTCGGCAGGCGGTTGATAGCGTCCAGGTTCACCGTCGCTTCGTCGTCGCCCTGGCCTCCTGAGAGGAAGGCGATGCCGGGGACCGCCGCGGGGACGGTGCGCTTGAAGCAGCGCACCGTGCGCTCCGCCACTTCCTTGGCGGAGGCGCGGTTCGGGGCCTTGGCGCCGGAGAGGACCATGTTGGGCTTAAGGATCATCTCCTCCAGCACGACGCGCTGGTCGTAGAGCTCGTTGAAGACGGCGTGGAGGGTCGCCTCGGTCACCTGTTCGCAGCGGTCAATATCGTGGTCGCCGTCCATAAGGACTTCAGGCTCGACCATGGGCACAAGGCCCGCGTCCTGGCTCAGCTTGGCGTAGCGCGCCAGGGCGTGGGCGTTTGTCTCGATGCAGTAGCGCGAGGGTATCCCCTTGCCGATGGTGATGACGGCGCGCCACTTGGTGAATCGCGCCCCAAGCTGGCGGTACTCGGTCAGGCGCTCCTTCAGCCCATCGAGACCTTCGGTGATCAGCTCGTCCGGCGAGCCGGGCAGGGGCTTCGTGCCCTTGTCCACTTTGATGCCGGGGATGATACCCTGCTTGGTCAGCACTTCTACGAGGGGAACGCCGTCCGTGGACTTCTGGCGGAGCGTCTCGTCATAGAGGATGACGCCGCTGACGAACTTCCCCGCGCCAGGCGTGGTGAAGAGGAGCTGCCGCCAGGCGCGCCGGTTGTCTTCCGTGTTCGCCGCCCCCACGCTCTTCAGCCGCTTCTCGATCGTTCCTGTGCTCTCGTCCGCGGCGAGGATGCCCTTTCCCTCGGCGACCATCGCCCGGGCGATGCCGTTGAGTTCCGATGCAGTCATAGCGGCCTCCTGTCTAGCACACAAAATTGGCCCCCCATTATAATAGGCCCGCTACCGTTGCGGCGACCCTGCGCATGGGTCGCCGCGGCGCGGCGACTGCTGACGCAACCTACCTGGGGAGAATAGCCATGCCTCCGCCGAACTCCATCGCCCAGATCGCTCCGCATTTCGGCATTGACCTTATCCGCGTGACGGAGGCCGCAGCCCTAGCCGCCGGGCGGTACATGGGCATGGGCGATAAGAACCTGGTGGACCAGGCCGCCGTGGACGCCATGCGCGCAACCCTCGCCACTATCCAAATGGAGGGCATCGTCGTCATCGGCGAGGGCGAGAAGGACGAAGCGCCGATGCTCTACATCGGCGAGAGGCTCGGCGCGGCCCCGACGCCGAAGGTGGACATCGCCGTGGACCCGATAGACGGCACGACCCTGACCTCGAAGGGGCTTCCCGGCGCCATCTCCGCCATCGCCGTCTCCCTTCGCGGGACGATGCACGTCCCCAGGGAAGTGGTCTACATGGACAAACTCGCTGTCAACAAGGATGCGCGCGGCGCGATTGACATCAACGCCCCCGTGGCCGAGAACCTCAAGAATATCGCCAAGGCGAAGAAGAAGCCCGTCCAAGAGCTCATCGTCATCGTCCTCGACCGCCCACGTCATGACAAGCTCATCGCCGATATCCGGGCCGCCGGCGCGCGCGTCCGCCTCATCTCCGACGGCGATATCGCCGCGGCCATCCATGCCGCCACGCCCGGCAGTCCCATTGACGTGCTGATGGGCATCGGCGGCACACCCGAGGCCGTCGTCGCGGCGGCGGCCATCAGGTGCGTCGGCGGCGAGATCCAGGGGAAGCTTTGGCCCAAGGACGAGAAGGAGAGGCAGAAGGCGCTGGCCGCGGGGATAGACCTGAACAAGGTCTACACGACGGAGGAGCTGTGCGGCGGCGACGACGTCTACTTCGCGGCCACGGGAGTCACCGGGGGCGACATGCTGAAGGGCGTGCGCTACTTCAACGGCGGCGCGGAGACGCACTCCATCGTCATGCGCTCCCGCTCGGGCACGGTCCGCTGGGTGGACGCCCTCCACGATTTCACGCGGATGGACAAGTCGCCAGGCGGGAACAATAGGAAGTAGGCGTCTGGCGCAGTAGTCTTTCTTTGACGTATTGATGGGCGAACGATGTTTTAGCCGCTCTCCGCAACTAGGGTCTTTGCGCAAAAAGCTTATCAAGGGAGAGTTGTGCCCCCTCACCTCTCGGGAAGCATCGGGGCCGAGGATACAGCCTGAGGACAAATGCTTCTCGAGGTACTCTCCCCCGATGGGGCGAGGTACGATGCGTGATTTCGCATCAGCGCCTAGCTTCGAGGCAGGAGCTCTCGTAGAAGGCCAAGAGAGAGGTTTCTCCTAGAACCGGTACTTCTTCCCTCGCGCCGACTGCTCCTCGATAAGTTTCCCCAACTCCTTGATCGCGTTATAGGCAAAGGGGATATAGTCCCGCGGCGGCAGCTCGATCCGCTTCACTGAGTCGTCGCGGCTCATGCTCAGGTCGGAGAAGCTCGTCTCCGACTGCATCTTCATCGTGAACTCGTAGAGTTCGCCGTCTTGGCAGACCACAATGCAGCCGCGGTCGGACCGCTCGGAGGCTCCCGGCTCGGCCTCCACCGCGCGCACCTCCAGGCTCCCAAGGAAGTATGGGAAGGGGTCCAGACGCGAGGCCATCTCCGCCAGCTGTTCGTGGAGGGCGTCCGCCGTCTTCTGAATAAGGTCGTCCGCCTTTTTCACGGCGGCCCGCGCGTCGAATGTTCCGTTGGACATGACTGGCTCCGTTTCGGTAGCTGAATCAGGAAGCATTATAGGAAGCTGCCTTGACACTCCGCAAATCGGGGCGCATACTGAGGTTAAACCCATACCCACTGGGTATGGGTTTGACCCTTGGAGGCAAGGAGGGCAGATGAAGAACGGTGCGAAGGGCGAAGCCATGAAGCGGCTGGCCTACATCGAGGGGCATCTGGACGGCGTGCGGAAGATGGTGGAAGAGGACCGCTACTGCGTGGACATCCTTAAGCAGACCCACGCCATCCGCCGCGCCATCGAAAAGTTCGAGGTTCTTCTGCTTGACGGTCACCTGGAAAGCTGTGTCGTTCACGGCATCAGGGAAGGCCGCGAGAAGCAGATCGTCGCCGAGCTCCGCGACCTCTACACGGTTCGACAGCGCTGATTCCTCGCCCTGAGCCTCGATCTGTCGGGGCGAAGGGCTACGAAATAGCTCGCGCGGGGTTGCTGCCCCCGCGAGCGACGGAGGCACATATGGAGAACGTTATCGAAAAGGAAATCCCCGTTGAAGGCATGACCTGCGGCAACTGCGCCCGCCATGTGGATAGGGCCATCCGCGGCGTCCCCGGCGTCAAGGCCATTGCGGTGGACCTCCTCCGCAAGCGCGCCAAGGTCGCCTACGACCCCGCCCTGGCGACGGAAGAGGCCATGGCCCAGGCCGTGAAGAAGGCCGGTTACACGCTGAAGATTGCGGCGTAACCTCTCCACACTCGGGTGCCGTATGCCTGTTGCCACTGAGAAGAAAGAGTTCCCCGTCCAGGGCATGACCTGCGCCTCCTGCGTGCGCCACGTGGAACGCGCCCTGGGCGAGACGCCCGGCGTCTCTGCCGCCTCGGTCAACCTGGCGACCGAAAGGGCCAGCGTTGCGTACGACCCATCCCTTGTCACTTTCGACGCCCTTGCCTCGGCGGTAAGCGAGGCCGGGTACACGCTCCTCCCCGAATCGAAGGAGAGCGAGGATGCCGATGCCCTGCGCAAGGCCCGGGAGGTCCGCGCCCTGCGGCGCCGCTTCGTCAGCAGCGCGATCGTCGGCGCGTTCGTCATGCTCGCCTCTTTCAACGTCATCCCCGGCCTAAATGACCTGAGCGATAGGGCCCGCTTCACGGCGCTCTTCGTCATCGCCACGCCCGTCCAGTTCTGGGCGGGCCGGCAGTTCTACACGGGCGCATGGTCCGCCGCCCGCCATCGCACCGCCAACATGAGCACCCTCATCGCCGTGGGCACCGTCGCCGCCTGGGCCTACAGCGTCGTTGCCACCTTCGCCCCGGGCTTCTTCGAGCGGGGCGGCCTCATGGCCGATGTCTACTACGATACGGCCATCGTGATCATCGCCCTCATCCTTCTGGGCCGATACCTGGAGGCGACGGCCCGCAGCCGCACCTCCTCCGCGATCAAGAAGCTCATGGGCATGCAGCCCAAGACAGCGACGGTGCTCACCGATGGCGGCGAAGTAGAGACGCTCATCAACGCCGTGAAGGTCGGCGACCTGCTCATCGTGAAGCCGGGGGAGCGCATCCCCGTAGACGGCGTTGTGGTCAGCGGCCGCTCCGCCGTGGACGAAGCGATGCTTACCGGCGAAAGCCTCCCCGTCACCAAGAGCCAGGGCGTGAATGTCTACGCAGGCACGATCAACACCACCGGCGGCATCACCTTCCGCGCCACGCAGATCGGCAAGGGGACGGCCATCGCCCGTATCGTCGCCCTCGTCCAGGAGGCGCAAGGCTCGAAGGCGCCCATCCAGCGCCTGGCCGATCAGATCGCCGCGATCTTCGTCCCCGCGGTCATCGCCGTCGCCGCTCTGGCCTTCCTCCTCTGGATGCTCGTCGGCCCGTCGCCGGTCCTCACCTATGCCCTGCTCACCTTCATCTCCGTCCTCATCATCGCTTGTCCCTGCGCCCTGGGCCTTGCGACGCCCACGGCGATCATGGTAGGCACGGGGCGCGGCGCGGAGAGCGGCATCCTTATCCGCAACGCGGAAGCGCTTGAGACGGCGCACAAGCTGGACGCCGTGATGCTGGATAAGACCGGCACACTGACCCAGGGCAAGCCTCGCGTGACCGATGTTATCGCCGCCGGCATGGCCGAGCGCGACCTGGCGGCCCTGGCCGCCTCCGCGGAACGACGCTCGGAGCATCCCCTGGCGCTCGCCGTCGTTCAGTATGCCAAGGAGCTCGGCATTTCGCTCAGCGAACCGCAGGACTTCGCCGCCGAAGCGGGCCTGGGCGTCAAGGCGATGGTGGACGGCAAGGCCGTCCTGATCGGCAACGACCTCTTTATGGCCGAATGGTCGCTCCATGTTGACGGCCTCGGCGACCGCGCGAAGCTCCTCTCCACCCAGGGCAAGACGCCGATCTACGTGGCTGTGGACGGCGAAGTGCGCGGCCTCATCGCCATCGCCGACACGATCCGCCCCGAATCGAAGGAGGCCGTCGCCTCCCTGAAAGCGCTGGGGCTCGAAGTGGTCATGGTCACCGGGGACACCGAAGGCACGGCGAAGGCGATCGCAGGCGAGCTCGGCATTGAGCGCGTGATGGCGCAAGTCCTTCCTGAGCACAAGGCCGATGAAGTGAAACGACTGCAGGCCGAAGGGAAGCGCGTCGCCATGGTGGGCGACGGCATCAACGATGCGCCCGCCCTCGCCCAGGCCGATGTGGGCATCGCCATCGGCACGGGGGCGGACGTGGCGATGGAGACGGCCGCCATCACACTCATGAGCGGCGATGTGCGCGGCGTTCCCCGCGCCATCGCCCTCAGCAAGGCGACGATGCGCGCCATCAGACAGAACCTCTTTTGGGCCTTCGCCTATAACGTGGCCCTCATCCCCGTCGCCGCCGGTGTCCTCTATCCCGTCTTCAACGCCCTCGGCGGCGTTCCCGACTCCCTGGACTTCGCCTTCGGCGATCAGGGCTTCCTGAATCCCATCCTTGCCGCCGCGGCCATGGCCCTCAGCTCCGTCAGCGTTGTCAGCAATTCCCTCCGTCTGCGCCACTCGCGACTTTCGTCAGGTTGAGCGGCCTCGTTTCGCCAGCGAGGAGAGGGTCCGCTTCCACCGGCCGTCTTTCGCCTGTGTTATCTTGGATAGCGTTGCGATCCTGCACCACACTCTCGGAGATCCCCATGCCGCTGCTTGATGACGTTCTTGCACACAACAAGCGCTTCGTGGAAGAGCGCACCCGTCCCGTGAGCCGCGCGCCTGCCAAGAAGATCGCCATCTTCACCTGCATGGACACGCGCCTTGTGGACTTCCTTGAGCCTGCCCTCGGCCTCAAGCGCGGCGATGCCAAGATCATCAAGAACGCTGGCACTACCGTTATTGACCCCAGGGGCGGAGTCATCCGCAGCCTCGTGGTCGCCGTTCACGCCCTTGGATGCGAAGAGATCCTTG
Organism: Chloroflexota bacterium; assembly: GCA_016875535.1. Classification (NCBI taxonomy): domain Bacteria; kingdom Bacillati; phylum Chloroflexota; species Chloroflexota bacterium. The sequence goes on along the minus strand of VGPF01000030.1, from coordinate 6,667 downwards.
TCATCGGCCACCTGGATTGCGGCATGGGGACGATAGACGAGAAGAGGCTCGAGAAGAAGATGCTCGCCAGCGGCGTCTCGCGATCAGCCATCACAGAGCTTCAGCCCAGCCTCGCCGAATGGCTGGGGACCTTCAAGGACGTCTACGGCAACCTGCGCCGCGTCACCAAGATCATCCGCAAGAACCCGCTTATCCCAAAGAGCGTGCCCGTCCACGGTCTCATGTTCGACCCCGCCACCGGCAAACTCGAAGTCGTCGTCCGCGACCGCAGCTAGAAGGGATAGACCCTTTTCCGGTCACGCCTTCCCGTAGACGGGGATCGCTCCCCCGGACACGATGCGCGCCTTCTCGCCTACCAGGAAGGCCGCCACCTGCGCCACCTCATCGGTCTTCGGCCACTTGGTGAAGTCGGCCTTCGGCATCGCAGCCCTGTTGGCGGGGGTGTCCATCGTGGAAGGCAGGATGGCGTTCACAGTGATGCCGTCCTTCAGCCACTCCTGCGCCGCCGAGAGCGCGATATTCGCCACCGCGGCCTTCGTCGCCGCGTAGAGCGCCATCCCGGGCCCGCCGAGCGCCGCAGGCCGCGCCGCAACGACGACGACTCCCGCGCCGCCCGGATTCTGCTTCAGATAGGGGTAGGCCCCTTTGAGCGCAAGCAGCGTCGTCTTCACGTTGAGCGTCGTCATCTTGTCGATCCCCTCCGGCGTCAGCTCCGCGATGGGCCCTGCCGCGAACCCGCCGATCGTCGTCACCATCGCTGCCAGCGGCCCGCCCACCTTGCGGAAGAGCGCCTCGACGCTCTCCCCATCGGCGAAGTTCGCGATGTGGCACGTGATCCCCTGCACATCCGGCGATGCTTTGAACCGCGACTCTTCATGCGCGTCAATCGCCGTCACGTGCGTCTCATAGCCCTCGTTCCTCAATGCCCTCGCGATCGAGAGTCCCAAGGCACCCGCGCCACCGGCCACAATTGCCTTTCCTTTGCCTGCCATCGTGCGCTCTCTTTCCTATCCCTCGAAGGGCTTTCCCGAATAGACCTGGGCGTTGATCCCGTCTGTGCTCCAGTGGCCAGAGTTGGTCAGACGCCACCCTGAGGCGGCGTAGGTCCCGCCGCCCACATGGATCGTCTCGCCTGTCACCCAAGCCGACATATCGGAGGCCAGGTAGAGGGCCGCGCCGGCGTGGTCCTCCGGCTGGCCCCGGCGGCCCATGGGGATATGCGGCGGCTTGGAGCCCTTGGCCCAATCCGGCCGCATCTCCAGGATGCGCGGCGTCACCGTGGCGTCCGGCGCGATGGCGTTGATGCGGATGCCCCAGGGACCAAGCTCCAGCGCCATCGTCTTCGTGAAATTCGTGAGGCCAGCCTTCGCTGCGGCATAGGGGGCAAAGCCCGGGGCCGCGCGGAAGCCTTCGATGGTGGTGACGTTGATGATGGAGCCGCGCGTCCCCTTCGCCATCATCGCCTTCGCGGCGGCGCGCGTGCAGCGCATCGCCTGCACCAGGTTCACGTCTATCGCCTCCATCCACTCCTCGTCCGTCATCTCCATGAAGAGCTTTCGTTTCGTCCAGCCGACGTTGTTCACCAGCACGTCAATGGAGCCGAACTGCTTCACCGTTGCCTGCACGATGCTGTCCACGTCCGCCTGCTTTCGCACGTCTTTCTGCAGGGCTAGGACCGTTCCGCCTGCCTTGCGTATCGCCTGCTCGGCATCTGCCAGCGGCTTCGGCTGGATGTCCACGATCACGACCTTGGCGCCGAACTCCGCGTAGCACTCCGCGATCGCCTTCCCTATCCCCTGGGCCGCCCCCGTCACCACCGCCGCCTTGCCGGCCAGCGATGTTGTCTGCTTGTACATCGTGTCCTCCTCTGTTCGCCTCAGCGAAGGCCCCATTATGCCCATGCCTTTCGCGCCCCGCAATGCGATGGGCCGGCCGCCTTCCCTTGACCCTGCGCCGGACGACTCCTACAATCGCCCCATCGCACATCGGGAGACTCCCATGGGCCGAACCATCTTCGCCGACGCCAACCTCATAGACGGCGAGCATCCGCCGCAGAAGAACACGACGGTTGTGGTGGAGGGCGAGCGCATCTCTCGCATTGCCCCTCGAGGCGAGAAGGTGCCGTCTCTTCCCGGGGATGTCCGCTTCGATCTAGGCGGCAAGTCCCTCATGCCCGGCATGGTCATGGCCCACTTCCATCCCACCTACCAGCACGCCGGGACCTGGGGAGGCCCCGTAGACCTCCAGCATCCGCCCGCCTACCTCGCCATGGTCGCGGCCAAGAACGTCCACGAGCTCCTCATGTGCGGCTACACCTCGTACATCGGCGCCAGCACCGTCCACAACATAGACGCCGTCCTGAAAAAGGCCATCGCGGATAAGCTCATCCAGGGGCCTCGCATCGTCGCCGCCAGCCGTGATGTCGTCACTACGGGGGGCGTGGTGGACAACGTGCCTCACTGGTGGGAGGTCGGCCTGGAGGGCATCGCCTTCCGCTGTGACGGGCCGGACGCCTTTCGGCGCGGCGTGCGCGAGGAGATTAAGCGCGGCGCCGATATCATCAAGCTCTACGTCACATGGGGCCACGGCGTCCCCGGCGACTCCGAGCAGATGGCCATCAGCCAGGATGAGCTGCAGGCCGCCGCCGATGCCGCCCACGAGCGCGGCAAGCTCATCCGGGGACACGTGGTCTCCAAGAAGGGCATCATGGCCTGCCTCAAGGCTCGCGTGGACCTTCTCGATCATGCCGACGCCATAGACGGCGAAGCCATCGAAGGGATACTGAAGAATAAGGCCTACGTCGCGCCCAGCATCTTCTATCCCTCGCGCCTGCTGGAAGAGGCTAAGCGCCGGGGCGAAGCTGACCAGCTAAGGTGGCGCATCGTGGCCGATGAGTTCGAGAAGACGTGCGCCATGCTCCCCGAGGCGACCGCCGCCGGCGTGAAGATGGTCGTCGGCGACGATTACGGCACCGTGGCGCTTCCCCACGGGAGCTACGCCCGGGAGCTGGAGATCTACGTCAAGCGCGCAGGCATCGCTCCTCTGGATGTTATCCGCTGGGCCACCAAGAACGGCGCTGAGCTCATGGGCCTGGGCAGCGACCTCGGGACCGTCGCCCCCGGGAAGTTTGCCGACTTGTTAGTGATGGACGGCGACCCGACCGCGGATATCGCCGTCCTGCAGGACAAGAACCGCATCAAGGCCGTCATGAAAGGCGGCCAGTTCGAAAAGAAGGCCCTCTAACCGCCATGGAGCAGTCCCTCCTCGGCCTCTCTGGGAAAGTCGCCCTCGTCACCGGGGGCGCGGCCGGCATCGGCCGGGGCTGCGCCGTCATGCTGGCCCGCGCCGGCTGCAACATCGCCATCGCCGATGTGGACAAGCCCGGCGCTGAAAAGGTCGCCCGCGAGGTCCACGGCATGGGCCATCGCGCCCTTGCTATCGAGGTGGACGTTCGCAAGCCTGAAAGCGTCGCGCGCATGCTCGAAGAGACGGTGAAGGGCCTGGGCCGCCTCGATATCTGCGTCAACAACGTCGGCAGCATGGCCGGCCATCGCCCCACGCCCTTCCTGGAGGCCACGCCCAACTTCTTCGAAGATGTCATCGCCAACAACCTGCGCGCCACCTACTGGTGCTGCCACGCGGAAGCCAAGTCCTTCATCGCCAGGGGCGTGCGCGGCTCCATCATCAACATCAGCTCTCTGGCGGGCATCCGCGCGGTGAAGGGCCTCTCTCCCTACGGCGCTGCGAAGGCAGGCATCATCAATCTGACCCAAAACATCGCTTTGGAGCTCGCGCCCCATGGCATACGCGTCAACGCCATCGCGCCCGCCACGACGGCCACGGAGAAGATGACGGAGCGCGTGGCCAAGGGCGACTTCAGGCCCGTAGAAGAGGCAAACCCGATGAAGCGCCTCGCCTCACCGGAGGATATGGGCGGCGCGGCCGTCTACCTGGCCTCCGCCCTCGCCGCATACGTCACCGGGCACACTATTGTGGTGGATGGCGGCGTTTCGCTCACGACGCCGCGCCCCGCGCCCTAGCCCGGCATGCGCTGGACTAGCTCTAGGGTGATGCCGTCCGGGTCGGTGAAATAGCAGGCCTTCGCCGCGCCGAAATCTTGTGGCGGCGAAACGAACCGGACGCCCTTCGCCTTGAGATCCTTATACACAGCCTCGATGTCGTCCACCTGGAACGCGATGTGTCCCGCGCCGATGTCCCGCCGCTCCGGCGGCTGCTTCTTCCCGGCCGCCGGGATGTAGTGGAGCAGCTCTATCTCGTGGTCCCCGGCGGCAAGCATGGCGATGCGCAGCTGAGTGCCGGGGTAGCCAGTCATCACGCCCAGCGTCTCCCCGTCCTTGAGGAAGGTGCGCTTCACCGTCATGCCCAGCACATCGCGGTAGAAGGCGATCGAGCGGTCGAAATCCGAGACGGTGAACGAGGTTTGGTAGAGCCGCAGCTTGCCGGACATGGCGCGCCTCCAGGAACGATTGGCAGGATTATAGCCTCGGATGCGAATAAGGGGCGAAGCGGAGCGCTACTCCCACAGCCTCGTCTTCATCGTTCCCTTCGGCAACGGCGGGTAGATCTGATGGAACGACTCTTGGGTAACCTTTCGCTCCTCGAACATCTTCGCCAAGAACTGGGCGTCTTCCTGAGAGCGATAGTTACGCAGCCCCCAGATCTTCGTCCGGAAGTCCGGCGTGATGTCTATCGTCACGTTCGGTTTGGTCTCAGGGCCGTCCAGGTCCAGCTTGAACTCCTTTACGCGCTTCCCCGGGAGGGCTACGTAGAGAAGCGATACATCGGCGCCAGTCTTCTTCCGGTACGAATCGAACGCTTTCTTCGTCGCTTTGTGGACAGCCGTGTGGTCCGGGTGCTTGGAGATGCCGTGGGGCCCGAAGGTGATCACCGCCGTCGGCCTCACCCGCAGCATCTCCGCCTCGATTTTGCCCACCAGTTCCCTGGGGTTCGCATCCTTCATTTCCTGGTCGCGGTAGCCCAGGAATACCGGCGGGTTCGCGCCGTAGCGCGCCAGCGCCTCCCGCAGCTCACGCTCCCGGACGGCCGGCAGTTCCTTCCGGGTGTAGGTCACGCCGTTGGTGCCCAAAGCGCCCTGCTCTCCGCGCGTGGCGCTGATGATGTGGACGGGAACGCCTTCCTTGCTATAGCGGCACATCGTTCCTGCGGAGCTGGTCGTCTCATCATCCGGGTGCGCGAAGACACCCAGGATGACGCGATGGTTAGCGGTTCTTGTACTGCGGCTTGCGTTTTTCGGCAAAGGCGCGCCGGCCTTCTTCGTGGTCTTCCGTGAATGCGTTGCGCTGGGCTACCAGCAGGCCGTAGTCCATCGCCGCCTGGCGGTCCATCTCGAGCCCTTTCCAGATCGCCTCCACCGTTCCCGCCAAGGTCAGCGGCGGCAGCTCCGCCAGCACGTCCGCCATCGCATGGGCCGTCTCCATCAGCTTTGCCGCGGGCACCACTTCCTGCACCAGGCCGATCTGGTGGGCGCGCTGGGCGTTCATCCGCCAGGCGCTCCCCATGAGCGACATCCGCATCACCTCGCCGAAGGGGATGCGCCGGGTCAGCATCACCGGCTCCACGGCGGTCACGCGGCCATAGGTGACGTGCGGATCGAAGAAGGTAGCGTTCTCCGAGCAGATGGTGATATCGCTATCGCCGGCGAAGTAGAGGCCGCCCCCGGCGCACATGCCGTTGACGGCCGTGATGACGGGCTTCCAACAGCCGTTCTGCCTGGCGGTGACCCGGGAACCCGGCACATCCTTCCACCGCTCCATGTGGCCGATCGCCGCCACTTCCGCCGCGCTCTCCCGCACGTCAATCCCCGTGCAGAAGGCCTTATCGCCCACCGCCGTCAGGATCGTCACCCAGATGTCTCCGTCGTTCTTCACTGCCGCCCACGCCTCCACCAACTCGCGCATCATGGCGCGGTTGAAGGAATTCAGCGCCTGCGGCCGGTTCAGCGTGATGACCGCCTTGTGGCCCGTCTTTTCAAAGAGCAATGTCTCGTATGCCATGCCGCCTCCCTCGTCGCGTGATTCTCCCGGAGCGAAGCGCTGTCATTATAGGGGCCGCTCCCGGCGACTGCCAGCGTGCGATACAGCGCGTCTTAACCCTTGCGCTCGGCGGTAAGATGGGCGGACTGGAGGACGGCCTTGATCCACGGCATTCGACCCATCCTGGCGGCGGTAGCTCTTGTCTCTGCCCTGGCTTTTGGCGCTGCAACGGCCGCTGCCGCCGCTGCTCCCCAGGCGCCTGCGAACGATTGCGGCAACACGCGCGTCCTCATCTCAGGCGGCTCGCCCGACCCGTTCATCCTTCCCGCCCAGGCCGGCCAAAAGGCCGAGGTGGAGAAGGATGCCACGCTCACCGTGCGCGTGGAAAATCCCCGGCCCGGCATTGACCTGCCCCCCAAAAACTAGACCAGGCGCAAAGTGGGAAAATGCCTGGACGGAAAGGGAGGCAGCGATGCCAAGGAAACGGTTTGCGGCAGAGGAGATCATCAACAAGCTCCGGGAAGCGGAGGTGCGCCTGGCCAGGGGAGAGACCGTGGCCCAGGTGTGCAAGGTCCTTGGGGTAACCGACCAGACCTTCTATCGGTGGCGACGGGAGTACGGCGGCCTGCGCATCGATCAAGCGAAGCGGCTCA